>NZ_QKLE01000008.1:0-138402 GCF_003224275.1 Curtobacterium sp. MCSS17_011
AGCGGATCACGGTGAGCCGCCACCTGGCCACCCGGTTCTCGGACGACGACGTCGAACAGGTCCTGCTGCACGAGGTCGCGCACGCCCTCGCCGGTGCCCGGGCGGCACACGGACCGAAGTGGAAGCGCACGGCCGCGTCGATCGGGTACACCGGCTCCCGGTTGCACGACGGGCCGATCGCCAGCGAGCTCGCCCCCTGGATCGGCACCTGCCCCGCCGGCCACGAGCACTTCCGGTACCGCACGCCGACCCGTCCCCTGGCCTGCGCCCGCTGTTCCCGCCGGTTCGACGCCCGGAACGTCATCACCTGGCGGCGCCGGACCGCTGACGACGACGCGGCCACGATGGCGTCGACTACCGCATGAGGTCCCCGACGCACGGAGGCGCGCCGGTAACCCGTTAGCCTGGACGGATGCACACGGGGCAGCACATCCGCACGGACGCCGGTTCCTCCTGGTTCTTCGACGCCGGACGGATCGCGCTCGACTTCGCGCACACGGGTGGCTTCGCCGACGACCCCACCGGACGGCGTCCGCGCTCGCAGCTGGGGGAGTTGCTGGCGAGCCCGGCGGACCTGGACGAGTGGCTCAGTGAGCACACCGAGCCGATCGACGTCGGTGCGAGCGCCCGCGAGCTGCAGGACGCCCGTGCCCTGCGTGCCGCGATCGCCCGGCTCGCCGTGGCCGCCGCCCCTGCGCCGGCGAGCACCGCCGCGGAACGCACCGCCGTGGCAGCGGGCCTGCGTGCCGGAGCCGGCCGCACGCGCCCCGCGCCCGACGACATCGACACCGTCAACCTGTTCGCCGCCCTGCCGGACGTGCCCCCGAGCCTCCCGGGTGGCCGACGCCGTGCCGGAGCCAACCGGGTCCGCCTGGCGCAGGCCCTGTCGAGCGTCGCGCGCGACGCGGTCGCGCTCTTCACCGAGGTCGGCTTCGACGACGTCGAGGCCGACGGCCGACCGACGCGGCTGAGCCGGTGCTCGGCCGAGGACTGCGGCCTGGTGTTCTACGACTCGTCGCGTGGCGGGACCCGGCGCTGGTGCTCGATGCAGCGGTGCGGCAACCGGGCGAAGGTCCGGGCGCACCGCGCCCGCCGCGCCGCGGAGTGACCACGAGCTGAGCGCTGGGCGACCTCGGGCGGTCGCGACACCCCGCTCGCCTCCGCCGAGCGGTCACCAACCGTCGTCCGACGGCGTCGCAACCGTCAGGTTGCGACCACCCGACGCAACGCAAGCGACGAGTCGCGACCACCCGACCGCACAGGAGGCGCGTGGCGCCGCCGCCACGGGCCTCCCGTCCGCCATCCGCGAGCGGTCACGACACCCCGCGCACCTCCGCCGAGCGGTCACCAACCGTCTGCTGGCGGCCTCCCAGCCGACAGGTCGTGACCACCCGACACACGCACGCACGAGTGGCGATCGGCCAGCACTACAAACTGACGAAGAAAAAGATTCGGTTCGCCGAATCCTCTGGCAGGATCGGTGCATGACCGACACTGCCAGCCCCCGGCTCGACGAGCACCCATCCGGTGCCCCGCGTCGCCGCGCAGCCGGGCTCACCCTGCTCGGACCGGCCTTCGTCGCGGCCATCGCCTACGTCGACCCGGGCAACGTCGCCGCCAACCTGACCGCCGGCGCCGAGTACGGCTACCTGCTCCTCTGGGTGCTCGTGGCCGCGAACGCCAGTGCCGTGATGGTGCAGTACCTGTCCGCCAAGCTCGGGGTGGTGACCGGCAAGTCGCTGCCCGAGCACCTGGGCCTGCGGATGCGACGCACCCCGCGCCTGCTGTTCTGGGGCCAGGCCGAGATCGTCGCCGCCGCGACCGACATCGCCGAGGTCATCGGTGGCGCGCTGGCGCTCTACCTGCTCTTCGACCTGCCGCTCGTGGTCGGCGGGATCATCACCGGGCTCGTCTCGATGCTCCTGCTGACCCTGCACAGCCGCCGGGGCACGCGCCTGTTCGAGACCGTGGTCACGGCGATGCTCGCGATCCTGACGGTGGGCTTCTGCGCCGGGCTGCTGTTCGCCCGGGTCGCACCGACCGACCTGGTCGCCGGGCTCGTGCCGCGGTTCGAGGGCGCCGGGTCGGTGCTGCTCGCCGCCTCGATGCTCGGCGCGACGGTGATGCCGCACGCCGTGTACCTGCACTCGGCGCTCGCCCGGGACCGCCACGGGGACGTGCCCCCAGGTCCGGAGCGTCGCCGGGTGCTCGTCGCGACCCGGTGGGACGTCGGGCTCGCGCTGATCGTTGCGGGCGGGGTGAACATCGCGATGCTCGTCCTCGCGGCGGCGACCCTGCCCGGCGTCGAGGGCACCGACTCCATCCCCGGTGCGCAGCGCGCCATCGCCGAGAACGTCGGCCCGGTCGTCGGGGTGCTCTTCGCCGTGGGCCTGCTCGCGTCCGGCCTGGCCTCGACCTCGGTGGGCTGCATGGCCGGCGCGGAGATCATGCAGGGCCTGCTGCACGTCCGGATCCCGCTCGTGGCCCGGCGCGCGATCACCCTGGTGCCCGCGATCGTGCTGCTCGCACTGAACGCCGACGCGACGATGCTGCTCGTCGTCAGCCAGGTGGTGCTGAGCTTCGGGATCGCCTTCGCGATCGTGCCGCTGGTGGTCTACACCTCGCGTCGGAGCGTGATGGGGGCCGACGTGAACGCCGCGACCACCCGGGTGGTGGCGTGGGTGATCGCGGCGGTCATCGTGGCGCTCAACGTCGCACTGGTCGTGCTCACCCTGACCGGCTGAGGCGCAGCCGATCAGCGGACGGGCGGTCGTCAGTCGACGACCTGGACGTCCTTCCAGAACGCGACGTAGCCCGAGTAGTCCTTGCCGACGCGGTCGAACGACGACGGGATCGGCGTCGGGTACGACCACGCGCGGTCCTGCAGCGCCTGCCCGTCGACGTTCACCGTGAAGTACTGGGTGTCGCCCTTCCACGGGCAGTGGTACTGGGTGGGGCTCTCGGTGAAGAGCTCGGTCTTCACGCTCGACGGCGGGAAGTACCAGTTGCCCTCGATCTTGATGAGGTCCTCTTCGGGGGCCTCCGCGATCACCGTGTCGCCGACGACTGCCTTCATGGCGTTGCTCCTTCGCTCGCTGGTTCCGTGACGGGGCGAACGCTACGCGCGCTCCCCCGATTCCCGCAGGACGGTCAGGTCGGGGCCCGCGGCGAGCGCCGCGTGCACGTCGTCACGGCTCAGGACGGCGGCTCCCTCGGACGCGCTGACCAGGTGCCGCACTGCGCGGCGCAGCCCCGTGTACGCCGCGCAGGCCGCAGCGGCCTCGGGTGAGGTGTGGTCGATGCCGACCTCGGTGAGCGCGTCGACGACGGCTCCGGCGGCGAGCAGGTCCTCGACGGCGAAGTCGGGTGCGTCGGCGACGTCGACGGACTCGCCCGCCGCCTCGGCCGCGTCGTCGAGGGCTGCGGTGTGGTGCAGCCCGGCAGCCACGATCGCGACGACGCACCGGTCACCGCGTGCGGCCTGGAGGCCCGTCACGCGTTGCGCGATCGCCGCCGCGTTGCCGAGGTGGCCGAGCACGACGTCCGGACCCTCCGGCAGCTGGGCGGTCACGTTCCGCAGCGCGCCCCGCTGTGCTGCGGCGTCGGGGGTCGGCGGCAGGGCGTCGACCCAGACGAGCAGATGGGCGCCGTGGGCGATCCGAGCCGCACCTCCGGGACCCCACGCGAACCGGACCTGGTACTTCTCCTGGGTGCGTTCTGCCACGCCCGTCACGATAGCCGCCCCGGCGATGCTGTCCCTCTCCACAGGGTCGCCGTCCGACCGGTTTCCGCCAGGGTGGCGACCCTAGGATGCATGTCCATGGAGATCGCCCCCGTGCCCACCCTGACCGGCGACCGTGTGACCCTCGAGCCCCTCGGGCAGGAGCACGCGGAAGACCTGCGGGCGGCGGTCGCGGACGGCGACCTGTGGCGCACCTGGTACACCTCGGTGCCCGCCCCGGCACAGGTCGAGGCCGAGATCGACCGGCGGCTCGCCGAGCACGAGGCCGGCCGCATGGTGCCGTTCGCCGTGCGGGACCGTCCGACCGGCCGGGTGGTGGGTGCGACGACCTTCATGAACATCGACTCGGGCAACCGCCGTGTCGAGATCGGCAGCACGTTCCTGGCGAGGTCCGCCCAGCGATCGGGGATCAACACCGAGTCGAAGCTGCTCATGCTGTCGCACGCGTTCGAGGCGTGGCAGTGCATCGCGGTCGAGTTCCGCACCCACTGGCACAACCTGCAGTCCCGGGCGGCCATCGCGGGCCTCGGTGCGAAGCAGGACGGCGTGCTGCGGAACCACGCGATCGGCCGTGACGGCACGCTGCGCGACACCGTGGTGTTCTCGGTCATCGCGTCGGAGTGGCCGGCGGTCCGCCTCTCGCTGGCCGAGCGGCTCCGGCGGCACGACCGCGCCGAGGGGTCCCGCCGTCGGTCGGCCCGGCACGCCTGAGTCGTTGCGTTCGAGTCGGTGCCGTCGCCCACCGGGCCACGGCGCACCGTCCAGCCCGCGGGCGTAGCGTCACCGCCATGCACGTCGGCCTCCGGATCGTCCTCGATGCGCCGGTCGACGCCGTGCGCGATGCCCTGCTGTCCCCGTCCGTGATGGTGGCGGTGACGAAGCCGTTCCTGGCGTACCGCTCGCGCGACCCCCGGGGGTTCCCGGAGCGCTGGGAGCCCGGACACCCGCACCCGATCACCGCGGACGCCTTCGGGTTGGTGCCGAGCGGCGACACGCACGTCGACCTCGACCTGTACGAAGTACAGGGGGTCCCCGTGCAGCGCGACAACGGCGGCGGCACGTCCGGGTTGTTCGGGCGGATGACGATGTCGCACCGGATGGCCGTCGTCCCCGCACCGGGTGGCCGCACCCTGCTGCTCGACCGTCTGACCTACCGGATGCGACCGGCCGTCCTCGGGCTCGCCCTGTGGCCCGGCATGTGGGTCATCTGGCAGTGGCGGGCGTTCCGGATGCGCGCCCTCGCGCCCACCTGGCGGACCGACGGCGAGTGACGTGACGCGGGTCGGGCCTCCCGTCCACCGCGGAGCGGGCGTAGCCTCGACCACGTGAGCCAGACGCGCCCCCAGGAGCCGACGACCGACGACCGTGTGCGCAGCACACTGGCGACGACGGATTGGCGGCGGATGACGTTCGACCTGTACCGCCGCGTCCGCGCCACCCCGGACCCCCAGACGGCGCACGCGCTCTGGCGCGAGACCCGTGACGCGATGTTCGCGGAGCACCCGGCGTCGCCACTGCTCGACGAGGACGCACGCGACTTCGAGTCCCTGCCGGTGCCGGACTACGACCCGGCGTGGCGGTTCCAGGTCCGCATCGAGGCCACGGAGCACGCCGAGTTCGACTTCGAGACCGGCACCGACGGCGTCGTCCACTTCGACCGCCTCGGCCTCGTGCGGGTCCCCGGTGTCGGCACCCTCGACGTCTGGAAGCACGGCGGCTACGCGGGCGGGGTGTTCGTCCCCGTCAAGGACTCGAGCGCCGGCAAGGCCCGCGGCACGTACGGCGGCGGACGCTACCTGCTGGACACCATCAAGGGCTCGGACCTGGGCGGCGACGACCTCGGGTCGCTCGTGCTCGACTTCAACTTCGCCTACAACCCGTCGTGCGCGTACGACCCGGCGTGGGCGTGCCCGCTCGCGCCTCCGGGCAACACCGTGCCGGTCCCGATCCCCGTCGGCGAGCAGTACGACTTCTAGGGTGGAACACATGACAGGACTCGTCGCCCTCGATGCCGGCGGCCGTGTGCCGCCGTTCGAGCAGGTCCGATCGCAGATCGCCGCGCAGATCACCGCTGGGTACCTGGTGGACGGTGACCGGCTGCCGAGCGTCCGTGGGCTGGCGGACGAGCTCGGCCTCGCCGCCGGCACCGTCGCGAAGGCGTACCAACTGCTCGAGGAGGCCGGGCTCGTGCACACCGCGCGTGGCGCCGGCACCCGGGTGGTGCGGCCGGCGGACGTGCCGGACGCCGTGGCCGAGGCCGCTCGCGCCCTGGCTGCCGCAGCACGCTCGGCGGGGCTGTCGGCCGACCAGGCGGCGACCGCGTTGCGGGAGGCCTGGCCGGCGTAGCGGGCGCGGGGCCGGCGGCGCTCGCGGGGCGGGCGCTTCCGGGCGTACCTGGTCGTTCCGGGCGTACCTGGTCAGAAGTTCCGCCCGGGTACGCCCGATTCGACCAGGCATCGCAGGCGTTCTGGGAAGAACCGTTCCGAGCGCTCAGCAGTGCTCGTACACGTACGCGTCGTGCTTCGGGGTCACCAGGTCGCGGTCGCGCAGGATCGTCATCGCCGGACGGCTCCCCAGCCCGCACACCGAACCCCACGAGCGCTCGAGGGTGTCCGAGTACTCCACGTCGATGACCCGCCCGCCGTAGGCCTTCGTGTACGCGGCGCACTCCCGGTACTGCACGCACTCCTCGGCGACGACGAAGTCGAACCCGGTCTGCTTCCGGCCGGACGCCCCGAGCTGCGGCGTGTTCTTCTGCCCGACGGCCAGGCCGTGCCGGCGCCCCTTGGCGACGAGCGACTTCGCGAGCGCCAGGTTGCCGGCTCGGGTGAGCCGCTTGCCACTCCGGGTCCACGAGTCGAGGTTGTCGAACTCAACAGCGTCGAACCCGCGGTCACCGCAACGGGCGATGGTCTTCGCGAGCACCTTCGTGATCAGGGCACGCTTGGCCGCGGTCCGGGTGTCGAGGAGCATCTCGTCCGGCCACCCCGGGTCCGAGACCGGCTTGCCCGCACGGTCGCGGAGGATCGCCGACGGGTACGACTTCTTCCACGTCCGGGCGGCCTCAGGCTGCGTCTGGAACCCGTTGACGTAGCAGATGTTGTACTTGCCCTTCGCCGGGCGGTCGGTGCTGTCGCGCTCGACGATCGTCACGCCGGAGGGCGGGGTGTACCCGCCGCCGAGCTGGTAGTCCACCCGACCCGAGGTCGGCAGGTTGCGGTAGTTCGCGGCCGCGCCGGTCGTCGCGGCCTCGGCGCAGCCGGCCGTGCCGAGGACGGCCACCAGGGCCATCGCGGTGGTCAGCAGGATGGATCGGATGCGCACCCCGGAATCCTCGCACGCGCAGGGCGAACGACCCCGCCCTCGCCGTTCCGGGGATGTGCACGCTATGCTGGTCGTACTCGAGGCGCCGATCGCCTCGTGCGTCGTACGGACGCCCCGAACTCCCGACCGCCTGTCTCCAGACTCCGGTCGATGATCGAGCACCTCACGAAGGTGCCCAGGCTTCTCTGCTGCGGCGACTGCGCCAGCCACATCCGTTGGCGCGCATCCCGCCCGCGCGCTGCCTCGCAAGCGCGCCCACAGCCGGACTGCTCCGGCTCGAAAGGTCACCATGACCACCGAAGACATCCGTTTCTCCGACCTCGGCGTCCCCGCGCCGATGGTCTCCGTCCTCGCCGACCAGGGCAAGGACATGGCGTTCCCCATCCAGGCGGACACGCTCCCGGACTCCCTGCAGGGCAAGGACGTCCTCGGCCGCGGCCGCACCGGCTCCGGCAAGACCATCGCCTTCGCGATCCCGCTCGTCGCCCGCCTCGCCGCCAGCGGCCGCAAGCGCCGCGCCGGCCGCCCCCGCGCCCTGGTGCTCGCCCCGACCCGTGAGCTCGCGACGCAGATCGACGTCGCCCTCGCCCCGCTCGCCAAGGCCATGGGCCTGAACACCACGACCATCTTCGGTGGCGTCGGTCAGGGTCGTCAGGTCGACGCCCTGCGCGGCGGCGTCGACGTCGTGGTCGCCTGCCCGGGTCGCCTCGCCGACCTCATGCAGCAGGGCCACGTGAACCTCGGCGACATCGAGGTCACCGTCCTCGACGAGGCCGACCACATGGCCGACATGGGCTTCCTGCCCGGCGTCACAAAGATCATGCAGGCGACGCCCGAGAACGGGCAGCGACTGCTGTTCTCCGCGACGCTCGACAACGGCGTGGACAAGCTCGTCAAGAAGTTCCTGCACAACCCGGTGATGCACTCCGTCGACGAGGCGAACAGCCCCGTCGAGGCGATGACCCACCACCTGTTCGAGGTCGCCGACGCCGACGCGAAGAAGCACCTCGTGAGCGCTCTCGCCTCGGGCAACGGTCGTCGCATCCTCTTCATGCGCACGAAGCACCACGCCAAGCGCCTCGCCAAGCAGCTCAGCAGCCAGGGGATCCCGGCCGTCGACCTGCAGGGCAACCTGTCGCAGGGTGCCCGTGAGCGCAACCTCGCGAAGTTCTCCTCCGGCGAGGCTCTGGTGCTCGTCGCCACCGACGTCGCCGCCCGCGGAGTGCACGTCGACAACGTCGAGCTCGTCGTGCACGTCGACCCGCCCACCGAGCACAAGGCGTACCTGCACCGCTCGGGTCGCACCGCCCGTGCCGGTTCGTCCGGTGACGTCGTCACGGTGACGATGCCCGCCGAGCGTCGCGACGTCGCGCAGATGATGCGTGCAGCCGCGATCAAGGTCACCCCGCAGCACGTCACGGCGACCTCCCCGGCCGTCACCGCGCTCGTCGGCGAGGTCGCTCCGATCCGCCACGTGGCCGAGGAGCAGCCCACCCAGCAGCGTCAGCCCAAGCAGCGCTCGGCCGAGCCCGCCGGTGACGGCGGCGCTCGTCGCCGTGGTCGCGGCGGTCGTTCGGGAGGCGCGGCGCAGCCCGCGCGCTCCGGCGCGGCTGGCGAGTCCGCCGGTTCGACCGGGGGCCGTCAGGGTCAGGGCCGTCCGGCCCGTGGCGCACGTTCCGAAGGCGCCGGGCGCTCCGGTGCCGCGGCCGCCGGTTCGACCGGTGGTCGCCGCAGCGGCGGCAACCGTCGCTCGGGCAGCAGCGACGTCGTGCGCGGCGGCTCGTCGGCCGTCTGGTCGTCCGAGGGCGGCTACGCCGCGGGTCGGTCCGGCAACGAGTCGGGCGGCAACCGTCGCGGTGGCTCGCGCCGCGCCTCCCGGCCGGCTGGCGCTGCCGACCGCCACTGACCTGCGCGGCCTGACCCGCTCGACCTGAGCCCGTCGGCGCCCGTCGGTGCTCGTCGGTGCTCGCAAAACACCGGTGTTCACCTTTCGAACCCCCGCATCCCACAGCGTGTTCCGTGAACACCGGTGTTTTGCGTCGGGGCGCGGGTGAACCTTGACGGGGGCTGGGGGCGGGGCACTCCGTCGCGCGTACGGTCTGCTTCACCGGATGCCGCGCAAGCGGCTGACGGGGAACACGTCCGCTTCTGGAAGGAGTGCCTATGGCTGGCATCGATGACATCAAGAACGCCGCTGAGAAGGCGGCAGGCAAGGTCAAGGAAGCCACCGGCAACGCGTCCGGTAACGACCGGCTCAAGGCCGAAGGCCAGACCGACCAGGGCAAGGCCTCGGCGAAGCAGGGCGTCACCGACGTCAAGGACGCTGCGCACGGCGTCGCCGACAGCTTCAAGGACGACAAGCACTAAGCCGGTTCGCGACCGCGCTGCGAAGCCCCCGGATCCGATCGGACCCGGGGGCTTCGTCGTGCGCAGGGCTAGTGCAGGGCGCCGACCGAGGCCAGGCCGGCACGGAGCAGTGTGCCGCGCCCGCCTTCCATCTCGTCGGCGACGGCGTCGGACGCGGCTTCCATCGGGCTCATCCAGGTGAGCTCGAGGGCGTCCTGCCGGGGCTCGCACGTCCCCGTGACCGGGACGACGTACGCCAGCGAGATCGCGTGCTGCCGCTCGTCGGTGTACACCGAGGCGCCCGGCAGCGGGAAGTACTCGGCCACCGTGAACGGAGCCGGGCTCGACGGCAGCTGCGGGAACGCCATCGGCCCGAGGTCCTTCTCCAGGTGGCGGAACAGTGCGGTGCGGATCGACTCGCCGAACATCACGCGACCGGACACCAGGGTGCGGGCGATCGAACCGCTCGGGGAGACCCGCAACAGCACGCCGACCTCGGTCACGACGCCGAGGCCGTCGGTGCGGACGGGGACCGCCTCGACGTAGCAGATCGGCAGACGACGGCGGACGTTCGCGAGCTCCTCGTCGGACAGCCAGCCGGAGTCGGGGTCGGGGGTGCGCAGCGAGGACATGCACCGTGTCTACCAGGGACGGCGGCGAGTTCGGCGGAAGGCGCGGGAGTTGGGGATGGTTAGCGTTGTCCACATGATCGATGCGGACTTGGTGCAGTGGACTCGGAGTGCGTCAGACCGGACGGGCACACCGTTGCTCGTGGCGATGCACGGGGTGGGGTCGAACGAGCACGACCTGCTCGGACTCGCCCCCGCGCTGCCGCCCGCGTGGACCGTCGCGTCACTCCGAGCACCCACTCCGTGGGGGCCCGGCTTCAGCTGGTACCCGCTCGGCACACCCGGCTCCCCTGCGCCGGAGGCGGTCGACGCCGTGGCCGCCGAGGTGCTCGACTGGATCGACTCCGTCGCCGCCGACCACCCGCGGATCGGGCTGCTCGGGTTCTCGCAGGGCGGTTCGATGGCGCTCCAGCTCCTGCGCACTCGGCCCGCCGGCTTCGCGTTCGCGGTGTCACTGTCGGGGTTCGTGGTGCCGGGCGTGACCGACTCGCGCGACGACGCCGTGTCGGCGGTACGGCCGCGGGTGTTCCTCGGGCACGGCGACCTCGACCCGGTGATCCCGCCCGAGGCCACCGCCCGGACGCAGGCGTGGGCCGCAGCGCACACCGACGTCACCGACCGCACCTACGCGGGCCTGCCGCACGCCGTGTCGACGGCGGAACTGGCGGACGTGGCGGCGTTCGTCGAGGCGGGGTAGCGCTGCGGAGCGCGCTTCGTGAGCACGAATGGTCGGGTCCGACGTGCGGGCCCGACCATTGCTGCTCACGATGTGCGGGAGGGACGGGAGGCCCGGTGCCAGCTGGCACCGGGCCTCCTGTCCGTCAGTCGGCGAGGATCTGGAGCAGGTCCTTGCGGAGCTGGTCCACCTTGGCCGTGGCGGCCTTGGCCTGCTCCTCGGTCGCGGTGCTGCGGTACATGTGCAGGACGCCCATGGTCTTCCGGAGCGCCTCGAAGAACTCGCGCTGGGCGTCCGGGATGCCCGGTGCGCCGTCGAGTGCCGCGGCGATCTCGTCGGCCTTGGCCTCGGTCTCGGCCTTGCCGGCGTCGGTGAGTTCGAAGAGGGTCTTGCGGCCGTCGCCCGACGAAACCACGAGGTCTTCGTCGACGAGCTGCTGGAGCGTCGGGTAGACCGAGCCGGGGCTCGGCTTCCAGGCGCCCCCGGTGCGCTCGGCGATGGTCTTGATCACGGCGTACCCGTTCTGCGGACCCTCGGCCAGCAGGCCGAGGATCGCGAGACGGACGTCACCGCGGCGACGGCGTTCGCGGCCGAAGCCGGGCCCGCCGAAACCGGGGCCGAAGCCCGTGCCCGGGCCGAAGCCGGGGCCGAACCCGCGACCACCGAAGCCGCGGCCGTGGTCGTGGTCGCCGCGATCACGGCCGGGGAAGCCGGCGCCGTGGTGCTGCCGCGCGCCGCCGAAGCGGGGGCCGCGCGGGCCGAACCCGCGCTGGTCGCGGGGGGACGTGTTGCTGAGGTCGTCATACGAGGGGCGCATGAGGACTCCTTCCTGTGCTGAGTCGGCTCGCGACCGGTCTGACCTGATCGTCTTCGTCGTATCGCGATGTGTTCACGATAGATCGGTAACTATCGCTCTGTCAAGGGGTACGTGCGCTCGGCCTGCTGTCGGTGGTGGCGGGCAGGATGGGACGGACCATGACGGACGTCTTCGAGCGCTTCTCCCCCGCGACCACCGAGTGGTTCCGCGGCGCCTTCGACGCACCGACGCCGGCGCAGGCCGGGGCGTGGGACGCCATCTCGACCGGGCAGCACGCACTCGTGATCGCCCCGACCGGCTCCGGCAAGACCCTGGCGTCGTTCCTGTGGTCGATCGACCGGCTCATCAGCGCGACGGACCGCCCACCGGCCAAGCAGCGCACCCGGGTGCTCTACGTCTCGCCGCTCAAGGCCCTCGGGGTCGACGTCGAGCGCAACCTGCGGAGCCCGCTCGTCGGGATCACCCAGACCGCACGACGCCTCGGCACCGAACCGCCGGACGTCACGGTCGGTGTGCGGAGCGGTGACACCCCGTCGTCCGATCGGCAGAAGCTCCTGCGTCAGCCGCCGGACATCCTCATCACCACGCCCGAGTCGCTCTACCTGATGCTCACCTCGCAGGCGCGCGAGACCCTGGTGAACGTCGACACCGTCATCGTGGACGAGGTCCACGCGGTCGCCTCGACCAAGCGCGGCGCACACCTGGCCGTGTCCCTCGAGCGCCTCGACGACCTCCTCGACAAGCCCGTGCAGCGCATTGGGCTGTCCGCGACCGTCCGCCCACCGGAAGAGGTCGCGCGGTTCCTGGGCGGCCGTGCACCGGTGACGATCATCGCGCCGCCCGCGCAGAAGACCTTCGACCTGCGGGTCGTCGTGCCCGTCGACGACATGACCGAACTCGGGGCGCCGCCGGTCGGCGCGGACGCATCCGAGTCGCCGACGAACGGGTCGATCTGGCCGCACGTCGAAGAACGTGTCGTCGACCTGATCGAGGAACACCGCTCGACCATCGTGTTCGCGAACTCGCGACGACTGGCCGAACGACTGACGGCGCGGCTCAACGAGATCCACGAGGAACGCGTGCTCGCCGCCGCCGGCGACGGCGTGCTGGTGCCGGCGGGGGCGTCACCGGACGACGACGGCCTCCCCGTGCCGCGGGGCCGCCCGCAGTCACCGGCCCGCACCTCGGCGCACGCCGTCGCACCCCAGGGGGCCAAGCGCCCGCCGGCGCAGCTGATCGGCGGGTCCGGGCAGACGGATGGCGGGGGCTCGGACGCCTCGGTCCCGGTGCTCGCCCGCGCCCACCACGGCTCGGTGTCGAAGGACCAGCGCGCGGTCATCGAGGACGACCTGAAGTCCGGTCGACTGCGGTGCGTCGTCGCGACGAGCTCGCTCGAGCTCGGCATCGACATGGGCGAGGTCGACCTGGTCGTCCAGGTCGAGGCGCCGCCCTCGGTCGCGAGCGGCCTGCAGCGCGTCGGTCGTGCCGGCCACCAGGTGGGCGAGATCTCCCGCGGCGTGCTGTTCCCGAAGCACCGGGCCGACCTGGTCAACAGCGCGGTCACGGTCGAGCGGATGGTCACGGGTCAGATCGAGTCGATCTCGGTGCCGGCGAACCCGCTCGACGTCCTGGCGCAGCACACCGTGGCCGCCGGGGCGATCGACACCCTCGACGTCGAGCACTGGTTCGAGCTCGTGCGACGGAGCGCTCCGTTCAGCGGCCTGCCCCGATCGGCGTTCGAGGCGACGCTCGACCTGGTCACGGGCCGGTACCCGAGCGACGAGTTCGCCGAGCTCCGGCCACGGCTGGTCTGGGACCGCGTGCACGGCACCCTGACCGGGCGCCCGGGCGCGCAGCGACTCGCGGTGACGAGCGGCGGGACGATCCCCGACCGCGGCATGTTCGGCGTCTTCATGGTCGGCGAGAAGGCGTCCCGCGTCGGCGAACTCGACGAGGAGATGGTCTACGAGTCGCGCGTGGGCGACGTGTTCGCCCTCGGTGCGACGAGCTGGCGGATCGAGGAGATCACCCACGACCGCGTCGTCGTGAGCCCGGCGTTCGGGCAGCCCGGACGCGTGCCGTTCTGGAAGGGCGACGGCATCGGCCGGCCCGCCGAACTCGGCCGTGCCACCGGTGCGTTCGTGCGCGAGGTCGAGGGCGCGTCGGACGACGACGCACGCGCCCGCGTCGCCGCCGGTGGACTGGACGAGCGAGCGATCACCAACCTGCTGACCTTCCTGCGCGACCAGCGCGCGGCCACCGGTCACGTGCCGAACGACACCACGCTCGTCATCGAGCGGTTCCGCGACGAGCTCGGGGACTGGCGGCTCATCCTGCACTCGCCCTACGGCATGCAGGTGCACGCGCCGTGGGCCCTGGCCGTCGCCGCACGGCTGCGCGAACGGCACGGCATCGACGGCGACGCGATGGCCGCCGACGACGGCATCGTCGTCCGCATCCCGGAAACCGACGCCGAGCCGCCGGGTGCCGACCTGTTCGTGTTCGAGCGCGACGACCTCGAGGCACTGGTCACCGACGAGGTCGGCGGCTCGGCACTGTTCGCCGCGCGGTTCCGCGAGTGCGCGGCGCGCGCCTTGCTGCTGCCCCGACGGAACCCCGGGCAGCGGTCGCCACTCTGGCAGCAGCGGCAGCGGGCCTCGCAGCTGCTCGAGGTCGCGCAGAAGTACCCGACGTTCCCGATCGTGCTCGAGACCGTGCGCGAGGTACTGCAGGACGTCTACGACGTGCCGGCGCTGCTCGGGATCGCCGACGACATCGCCGGGCGCCGGATCCGCTTGGTCGAGACGGAGACCGAGCAGCCGTCACCGTTCGCCCGCTCCATCCTGTTCGGGTACGTCGCGGCCTTCATGTACGAAGGTGACACCCCGCTCGCCGAACGCCGGGCAGCGGCCCTGTCGCTCGACTCGACGCTGCTCGGCGAGCTGCTCGGTCGGGCCGAGCTCCGCGAACTGCTCGACCCGGCGGTCATCGCCTCGGTCGAACGCGACCTGCAGCGGCTCTCGCCGGATCGTCGCGCGCGTGACGCCGAGGGTCTCGTCGACGTCCTGCGGCTCGTCGGCGCACTCGACCTGGACGAAGCCGTCGACCGGAGCTGGCTCGCCGACACGACCGACCGCGCTGCTGCCACCGCCGAACTGCGCACCACCCTCGAGGTGCTCGAGCGGGACCGCCGGGTGCTCTCGTTCTCGCACGCCGGCGCGACGCGCTGGGCCGTGATCGAGGACGCCGCACGCCTGCGCGACGCCCTCGGCGTCCCGCTGCCGATCGGTGTGCCCACGGCCTTCGTCGAGCCCGTGGCGGACCCCCTCGGCGACCTGATCGGCCGCTACGCCCGGTCGCACGGGCCGTTCTCCGCGCAGGAGGCCGCCGGTCGCCTCGGACTGGGCATCGCCGTCGTGCAGGACACCCTGCGTCGACTCGTCGCCGATCGCCGTGTGGTCGAGGGTGAGTTCCGCCCGGACCGCCAGGGTGCCGAGTGGTGCGACGCCGAGGTCCTGCGGCGGATCCGCACGAAGTCCCTCGCAGCCCTGCGGCACGAGGTCGAACCGGTCTCGCCGGACACCCTCGCCCGGTTCCTGCCCGCGTGGCAGCACGTGCAGACCCCCGGTACCCGCGGTGGGCTGCGTGGCGTCGACGGGGTCCTGCAGGTCATCGACCAGCTCGCCGGGGTCGCCCTGCCCGCCAGCGCCTGGGAGACCCTGGTGCTGCCGTCGCGCGTCACCGACTACTCGACGAGCATGCTCGACGAACTGACCGCCACGGGAGAGGTCCTGTGGTCCGGCGGGGGAACCCTGCCCGGCAACGACGGCTGGGTGCGCCTGCACCTGGCCGACACCGCGGCGACGACGCTCGCCGAACCCTCGGGCGACGAGACGACCGAGCTGCAGCGTGACGTGCTCGGGGCCCTGGCCGGCGGCGGCGCGTACTTCTTCCGCCAGCTGGGCCAGGCCGTGGGCAGCAGTGACGACCAGGCGCTCACCACCGCACTGTGGGACCTCGTGTGGGCCGGGCAGATCACGAACGACACGTTCGCGCCGCTGCGGTCGATGCTCGGTGGCAAGGCGAAGAGTTCGAGTGCTCCGCGTGCCCGCGCCTACCGCGGCCGTCGGCGCCCGACGATGCCGACGCAGTCCGGGCCGCCGTCCGTCGGGGGGCGCTGGTCGCTCCTGCCGCTGGCCGAGTCGGACTCGACCGTCCGGGCTGCCGCGACCGCCGAACAGCTGCTCGAGCGGTACGGCGTGGTCACCCGCGGCGCCGTGCAGGTCGAGGGCGTCCGCGGCGGCTTCGCCGGGGTGTACCGGGTGCTCTCGCGGTTCGAGGAGTCCGGGCGGGCTCGTCGCGGGTACTTCGTCGAGGGGCTCGGTGCCGCCCAGTTCGCCACCGGCCCGACCGTCGACCGGCTGCGCACCTACGCCCGCGAACTCGGTGACGACGAGCGCGACGACCCGGACCGGAAGCGCGAGGCGCTCACGCTCGCTGCGACCGACCCGGCGAACCCGTTCGGAGCCTCGCTGCCGTGGCCGACGGGAGACGCCGATCCAGGCGTCGTGGCCGACGATGCCGCCGGAGCCGAGAGCACCCTCGGCAGCGGGACAGCGAGCGGCGCGAAGACCACTCGGGGCCACCGGCCGGGGCGCAAGGCGGGCGCCCTCGTGACGACCGTCGACGGCAAGCTCATCGTGTACGTCGAGCGCGGCGGCAAGTCGGTGCTCACCTTCACCGACGACGCCGCCGACCTCGCTGCCGCCGCCGCCTCCATCGCCGGCATCGTCCGGACCGGGCTGCGGAAGCTCTCGGTCGAGCGGGTCGACGGGGACTTCGTGCTCGAGACGCCGCTCGGCGGCGCACTCCGGGCCGCGGGGTTCACGGCGACCCCGCAGGGGCTGCGGCTCCGTGTGTGAGGCGAGCCGTGCCTCCCGGCAGTGCAGCGACCACGTGCCGGACGTGCCCCGTGCCGTCCGGACGGGGCGCGCGCACCCGTCGGAGGTGACCCGTGCCATCCGGACGGCACGCGCGCACCCGTCGGAGGTGACCCGTGCCTGAGGGCGACACCGTCTACCGGGCTGCCCGCCGCCTGCACGCCGCGCTCGCGGGCAAGGTCCTGACGAAGAGCGACTTCCGGGTCCCCGCGTTCGCGACGCTCGACCTGGTCGGCCGCACCGTCGACGAGGTCGTCCCCCGCGGCAAGCACCTGCTGCACCGCATCGGCGACCTGACCGTGCACTCGCACCTGAAGATGGAGGGTCGGTGGGACGTCTACGCGCCCGGTGACCGCTGGCGACGTCCGGCACACCAGGCACGGGCGATCCTGGACGCCGAAGGGGTCTCCACCGTCGGCTTCGCCCTCGGGGTGCTCGAGGTCGTGCCGCGCGACCAGGAGTCCGAGGTCGTCGGACACCTGGGGCCCGATCTGCTCGGCCCGGACTGGGACGCCGACCTGGCGCTCGCCAACCTGACCGAGGACCCCGAGCGCCCGGTCGGGCTGGCACTGCTCGACCAGCGGGTGCTCGCCGGGCTCGGCAACGTGTACCGGAACGAACTCTGCTTCCTGCGCGGCGTGCTGCCCACGCGTCCGGTCGGGCAGGTACCGGACCCGGCGCGGACGATCACGCTCGCCAGCCGATTGATCCTGGCGAACCGTGACCGCAGTGCCCGCGTCATCACCGGCGTCGACCGCCCGGGGCGACGCTTCTGGGTCTACGGTCGCGCCGGCAAGCCGTGCCTGCGGTGCGGAACGCCGATCCGCCACGGCGAACTCGGCGACTCGGAACTCACCCTGCGCGACACGTACTGGTGTCCGCGCTGTCAGACCTGACCCGCCCGGAGGACGTCAGCGGTCGCCGACCGGTGTCAGGCGGCGGCGCGGGTCGACGCCGGACGGCGACGGAGGGTGGCGTCGAGGACGGCCGGCGGGTTGTACTGCTGGTCGAGCCGACCGACGTCGGAGCCCGGCGGCACGATCTGGTCGATCCTGTCGAGCACCTCGTCCGAGAGCGCGACGTCGACGCCCGCGAGGAGGTCGTCGAGCTGCTCCATCGAACGGGGGCCGATCAGGGCGCTCGTCACACCGGGGTGGGCGATCGCGAACGCCAGGGCGAGGTGGGTCATCCGGACACCGGTCTCCTCGGACAGGGCGACGACCTGCTCCACCGCGTCGATGCGGCGCTCGTCCTGGTTGTGGCGGAACATGCCGACGCGGGCCAGGTCGCTGTCCTGCCCCTTCCGGAACCGGCCGGTGAGCAAGCCACCGGCGAGGGGACTCCAGACCAGGGCGCCCATGCCGTACCGCTGGACGACCGGCAGGACCTCGCGCTCGATGCCCCGGTTGAGGATCGAGTAGGTGGGCTGCTCCGTCCGGAAGCGTTCCAGACCCCGGCGTTCGGACGTCCACTGTGCCTCGACCTGCATCGACGCGGGGAAGTCCGAGCTGCCGATGGCCCGCACCTTGCCGCTGCGGACCAGGTCGGTGAGGGCCGAGAGCGTCTCCTCGAGGTCGACGGTGTCATCGGGACGGTGTGCCTGGTACAGGTCGATGTGGTCGGTCTGCAGGCGGCGGAGCGAGTCCTCGACGGCGGTCGTGATCCAGCGGCGGGAGTTGCCGCGGCGGTTCGGGTCGTCGCCCATCGGGCCGTTGAACTTGGTGGCGAGGACGACGTCGTCCCGACGGCCCTTGAGTGCCTTGCCGAGCAGGGTCTCGGACCCGCCCTGCGAGTAGCGGTCAGCGGTGTCGATGAGGTTGATGCCGGCGTCGAGGGCGCGGTGGACGATGCGGATCGAGTCCTGTTCGTCGCCGTTGCCGATGCTGCCGTCCGTGCCGAGCATCATGGCGCCGAGGGCGAGCGGGCTGACCTGGATGCCGGTCCGGCCGAGGGTGCGGTAGTGCATGGGAATGCCTCCTGTCGATGGCGTCCTGGTCCGCGATGTCGTATCGTGGTCCGAAGTGGAACGCTCTTCCGGAACTATACGGAACGCTTTTCCGTTTCCGCAACCCCAGATGTGCGGCAACGCCGTCCCGACCCTGGAGGCCCCGTGCGCGCCGACGCCCGACGCAACCTCGACGCCCTGACCGACGCCGCGAAGGCGGTCTTCGCCGACGACGGCGTCGACGCCCCCGCGAAGGTCATCGCCGACCGAGCCGGGGTCGGCGTCGGCACGCTGTACCGGCACTTCCCGCAGCGGTCCGACCTGGTGGTCGCGGTCTTCCGGAACGCTGTCGAGGCCTGCGCCGACGCCGCCGACGACCTCGCCGCCGCCCACGCCCCCGACGAGGCACTCGCGCGGTGGCTGCAGCGGTTCACCGAGTTCGTCGCGACGAAGCGGGGGCTGGCCGCGGCACTGCACTCCGGGGACCCGGCGTTCGAAGCACTGCCCGACTACTTCATCGGTCGGCTCGGCGACGCGCTCGGGGGACTGCTCGCCGCCGCTGCGGCAGCGGGCACGATCCGGCCCGACGTCGATGCCCCACAGCTCCTGCGTGCCGTCGCCGACCTGTGCCACGGAGCACCCACGGCGGAGCAGAGCCAGCTCATGGTCGGGCTGCTCGTCGACGGGTTGCGGTACCGGGCGACGGCCTGACCGGCCTGGCGGTCGACCGGCCGTGCGGTCGACCGGCCGTGCGGTCGCCCGGCGCGCCGCCGGCCTCTGGTGTTCAGGGCGCCGGGTGGAGCCGCTCCGCCGCGATCGCGCGCACGGCGTCGGTGACCCGCTCGAGCAGCGGTGAGGCGAGGTTCCACCGCTGCCACCAGAGCGCGACGTCCGCTCGCCGCCCCGGCGTGAGCTCGACGAGGGTGCCGTGTCCGAGCGCTCCGAGGCACTGCGCCTCCGGCAGCATGCCCCACCCGAAGCCGAGCGAGACCGCACGCGCGAAGTCGGCCGAGGTCGGGACGAAGTGCCGCGGACCGGACGGTGCGTGTCCCAGCACCCGGCGGAGGTAGCCCTGCTGCAGGTCGTCGGCGCGGTCGTAGTCCACGAGCGGGACCTCGTCGAGCCGCCGGAGCATCCTCCGCTCGGAGCCGGTGTCACCGAGGTACCGTGCGACGAACTCCGGCGACGCCACGGCCCGGTACCGGTCGATGCCGAGCGGCACCGACGAGCAGCCCTGCACCGGGTCCGCCTCGGCCGTCACCGCACCCATGACCGTGCCGGCGCGGAGCAGCTCGGCGGTGCGGTCCTGGTCTTCGCGGTGCAGGTCGAACACCACCTCGGTGTCGGCCCGGACGAGGGCCAGGGCATCGAGGAACCAGGTGCCGAGTGAGTCGGCGTTCACCGCGAGCGGGATCGACGGCACCACCGAGTCCCCACCGCCGAGCGCCCGGGAGGTCTCCTCGTCGAGCAGGCGGACCTGCCGTGCATGCCGGAGCACCACCTCGCCGTCGGCCGTCGGCCGCACCGGGGTGGTGCGCTGGAGCAGGACCCGGCCGACCTGTTGCTCCATCGACTTGATCCGCTGCGAGACCGCCGACGGGGTGATCGCCAGCGCACGCGCCGCGGCGTCGAGCGTGCCGTGGTCGACGGCTGCGACCAGGGTCTCGAGGTGCTCACGGTGGAACCGGGTCATGCAGCTGAGCTTACGGCGGTGCAGGAACGTGAGCTGTACTGCACCGGCTTCGGGCTCTAGCGTCGGACCGTGACCACGCTCCTCCCGCTGCTCTCCGGCCTCGGCACCGGACTCGCGCTGATCGTCGCGATCGGTGTGCAGAACACGTACCTGCTCCGCCTCGCCGTGAGCGCCGGACTCCGGGTGGTGGCCGCGGCGGTCGTGGTGTGCGCCGTCTCGGACGCGCTGCTCATCGTCGCCGGAGTGCTCGGGGTGGGGGCCGTGGTCGAGCGGTTCCCCGTGGCGCTCCTGGTGATCCGGTTCATCGGTGCCGCGTTCCTGCTCACCTACGGGGTACTCGCGGCGCGGCGTGCACTGCGGCCCTCCGGGGACGCGCTGCGGGTGACCGACGAGGCGGCCGACGACGGTGTGGTGGTCACCGGCGCGGACGCGGGGGTCGACGCGACCACCCGCACGACGGTGGCGGTGGGGCGGACGCGGACCGCGCCTCCCGGCCAGGTGGTGACCATGCGGACGGCCGTGCTGACCATGCTCGTCTTCACGTGGGCGAACCCGCACGTCTACCTGGACACGCTGGTGTTCCTCGGGTCGGTAGCGAACCAGCAGGGCGCGGACGACCGGTGGCTGTGGACGATCGGTGCCGTCGCGGCGAGCTGCCTGTGGTTCGGCGCGCTCGGGTTCGGCGGACGGCTGCTGCGACCGCTGTTCGAGAAGCCGCTGACGTGGCGGGTGTTCGACGGCCTGGTCGCCGTCGTGATGCTCGCCTTCGGCGTGCTGCTGCTCGTCGGCGCGTAGCGGCGCGGCCGCGAGTCGGGCGGCGAATGCAGAACACCGGTGTTCACAGGTCGAACCGCGGGATGCGGGTGTGCAACGTGCGAACACCGGTGTTCAGCGGGGATGAGCCCTACTGCATGCGCTGGCCGACGCGGCTGTGGCGGCGGCTGTAGCCGAAGTAGATGACGAAACCGATGACCAGCCAGACGACGAACCGCAGCCAGGTCTCGACCTCGAGGTTCAGCATCAGCCAGAAGCACAGCACCGCCGAGATGATCGGCAGCACCGGCGACCACGGCACCCGGAAGGCGCGCGGGGCATCGGGCCGCGAACGACGCAGCACGACGATGCCGATCGACACCAGGACGAACGCGGACAGCGTGCCGATGTTGATCATGCCCTCGAGCTTGTCGACCGCGGTGAACCCGGCCAGCAGCGCCACGACGACACCGGCGACGACCTGCACGCGCACCGGGGTCTGCGTCTTCGGGTTGGTCTTCGAGAACCAGCGGGGCAGCAGGCCGTCACGGCTCATCGAGAAGACGATGCGGGACAGGCCGAGCAGCAGCACCATGACGACGGTGGTCAGACCGATCAGGGAGCCGATGGCGATGATGCCTGCGGCCCACGGCAGCCCGACGATGTCGAACGCCGATGCCAGGGACGGCGCCTTCTCCTCCGCCAGGCGCTGGTACGAGACCATGCCGGTGATGACGATGCTGACGCCGACGTACAGCAGCGTCACGATGCCGAGGCCGATGAAGATGCCGCGCGGCAGGGTCTTCTGGGGGTTCTCGGTCTCCTCCGCGCTCGTGGCGACGACGTCGAAGCCGATGAAGGCGAAGAACACCAGCGACGCCGCGGCGAGCAGGCCGAAGACGCCGTACTGGGCGGGCTCGGCCCCGGTGAACCAGGACACGAGCGACTGGGTCCAGACGCTGCCCTCGGCACCCTTGGCCGGCTGGGCCGGCGGGATGAACGGTGTGAAGTTCGCCGCCTTCACGAAGAACGCACCGGCGACGATGACGAACACGACGATGGCGACCTTGATGACCGTGATGACCGCCGACACCCGCGACGACAGGCGGGTGCCGAAGGCGAGGAGCACCGTGAAGATCCCGACGATGAGCACCGGACCCCAGGTGAAGGGGATCGGGCCGAGCTGGATCGTGCTCGGCAGGGTGATGCCGAAGACGTCGAACGCGGTGCTGAGGTAGATGCCCCAGTACTTCGCGATCACGGCGCTGGCGGTGAGGGTCTCGAGGATGAGGTCCCAGCCCACGATCCAGGCGAGCAACTCGCCCATCGTGGCGTAGGTGAACGTGTACGCGGAGCCGGCGACCGGGATCGTCGACGCGAACTCGGCGTAGCACATGATCGCCAGGCCGCAGGTGACGGCGGCGAGCAGGAAGGAGATGATGACGCCGGGCCCTGCGAAGTTCGCGGCGGCGTTCGCGCCGACCGAGAAGATGCCCGCGCCGACGGCGACCGCGATCCCCATCGCGGCGATGTCGAACGTCTTCAGGGAGCGTTTCAGGGACCTGCCCTGCTCCTCGGAGTCGGCCAGGGAGGCCTCGATCGACTTGATGCGGAGCTTCGTTGCCATGGGGTGGATCCCGTCATCGGCTGGCGGCGGACCTCGGAAGGGTACTGGTGTACCACTGTGTCACGCAAAGCGTCCGCCCGGACGGTGGCTCGGTCCGGCGATGGACGGGAGGCCCGGCGCCGGTCCGGCACGCACCGTTCGGTCGGCCGACGGGTGCGTCCAGTGCCGCGGTCGCGTCAGCGGGGCGCGGTTGCGGCCGCGTCAGCGGGATGCGGTCGTGCTCGCGTCAGCGGCCGGCGCGCCAGTCCGCTAGGAACCGGGCGCCGGCCTCGTCGTGGATCACGCCGTCGGGCGCGGTGAGCACCGGGTACGGCGTGGCCGGCACCCCGTCGGCGGGACGGACGTCGACGTGTGCGACCTCGTGGCCGTGGGCGTGCAGCCAGTCCGCCATGGCGTAGTCGCTGCGGGAGTCCCCCACGGTGCGCCAGGTGACCGGGAGCTCGCCGTCCTGCCCGAGGAGCTCGAGCGAGCGTTCGGCACCCAGGTCCTTGCCACTGCGGTCGGACTCGACGTCGGTCGAGATGATCGTGGGGTCGATGCGCCACTGCACGGCGCCGTCGGCATCGGGCCGGACGTCGTCGAGGCGGCGGACCCCGAGCCCGCGACGCTCGAGCGCGGCCATGGCCTTCGCGTCGAACTCCGGCTGGCGGGCCAGGTAGGTGGCGTTCGGCACCTCGACGCGCTGCTCGATCGACACCATGGCGCGCTTCGTCTCGTCGAAGAACACCAGGTCGGCGTACTCGTCGCGGACCAGCTCGCGCATCTCGTCGGCGTAGTCCCGCGGCAGCGCGAGGTCCTCGGCGACCGCCAGTTCGCCCATGCCGCCCTCGTACTGCGGACCGATCGAGCACCACACCGCGCCCTTCTCGCAGACCGCGTGGACCCGCCCGCCCTCGGCGAGGCCACCGGCGAGCAGCGGGCCGACGACCTCGGAGCGGATGAACGCGTCGCTGCGCCCGGTGTTGAAGACGATCGGGACGCCCTCGGCGGCGAGCGCGACGAGGTCCGCGACGATGCTCGGGATCGCGATGGTGCGGGAGACCGGGCTGGCGATGGGCCCGTCGACGTCGAGCAGGAGACCGAGGCGGGGTGCGTTCACCCGCCCATCCTCTCGCAGTCAGCTGCTGGGCGAGACGATCCGGCTCCGGACGCGGTCGATCAGGGCCCCGAGGGCCGCCGGGGCGGGGACGTGTCCCTGCCCGGACACCTCGGTGTACTCCGAACCGGGCACGGCGTCGACGAGGGCGCGGGCCGCACGACGCATCCACTCGAGTCCGTCGCCACCGGCGCCGACGAGCACCGGCACCCCCACGGCGGCAGCGACGCGCTCGGGCACGGCGAGGCCGTTCAGCACGCGGACCTCGCGGCTGAGCACGTGGGCGTCGACGACCAGGGAGCGCCAGAGCGACCCCTTGAGCCGCAGAGCCGTGACCTGGCCCATCGGGACCCCGAGCACCTGGGTCAGGAACCCGCGGACGGCCTGGGCCCGGCGGCCGGCACCGACGTGTTCGTCGAGCAGGTCGGCGAACACGACGTCGTCGGCGTGGGGGTCGACCGAGGCGCGGTACGGCGGTTCCCACAGGACTGCACCGTCGACGGGCAGTCCTGTGGCGAGCCCGTGCAGGACGACACCGGCGCCGACGCAGATGCCGACGGCGGTGGTCGGTGCGCCGATGCTCTCGACGACGGCACGCAGGTCGTCGACCTCGCGCTCGATCGCCCACGTTGCGGAGTCACCGCTGGCACCACGGCCACGGCGGTCGTAGGTCACCACGCGGTGGGTCGAGCCGAGCTCGGCGACCACGCGGTCGAGGTACGGGGTCCCCCGGTGGTCGAAGGCACCGCCCACGACGACGACCGCCGGCCCGTCCCCTGCCTCGGAGACGGCGATGGTGGTGCCGTCGGAGGAGACGACCGTTCGGTCGACTGGAGGGAGCATGGGGTCCTTTGCGAGCTGTCGACGGCGATGCGTCGGGCCTCGGAGGGGACCGTGCGGATTACCGGTCCTCCGAGTGTCGCAGGCGTGGGAGCCCGTGTCTCCCCCCGCTTCCAGGGGCAGAACACCGCCGCTCGCCGGTCCGGACCGGTCACCGATCCCGGTAGACCTCGCGCCGATGCCCGGCGTCGACGACCACCACGATGAGCTTCCCGTCGTCGATCCGGTAGATCAGCCGGTGGCCCCCCGAACGGACTCGCCACCCGGGTCGGTTCACGAGCTTGCGGGCGGCGGGCGGGCGGGGGTGCTCGGCGAGGATTGCGAGGAGCCCCTCGATCCGGCGCCGTCCGTCGAGCGGGAGCTTGCGGATGACGCGTTGCGCGGCCGGGATGACCTCGACCGAGTACGTCACCCGAGGCCGAGTTCGCGCTTGAGGTCGTCCCACTTGACATTCTCGCCACCGATGCGGGCACTCTCGGCGACGGCTTCGTCGTAGGCGACCAGGTCGTCCAGGTCCTCCGCCGCCTCGAGCAACCGGTCGAGGACGGCCGCGTCGACCACGGCCGCGACGCGCTTGTTCCGCCGCGTCAGGTAGACGGGTTCGTGTCGGGCGTCGTCGATGATCGACGCCAGACGGCCACGGGCTTCGGAGATCGACACTTCGCTCACCTGTACATTCTAGGGCGTTTTGTACAACTCAGACGAGTGCCGTGGTGCCGACCGACTCCCGTTCGAGCAGCGACCGCTTGACGTCGAGGCCCCAGGCGAAGCCCCCGAGCGTGCCGTCCGAGCGCAGCACCCGGTGGCACGGGACGAACAGCGCCGGGGCGTTCCGAGCGCACACGCTCGCCGCCGCCCGCACGGCGTCGGGTCGGCCCATCGCCGCCGCGAACCCGGTGTAGGTCAGGGTGCCACCGGCGGGGATCCGGCGGAGCTGGCGCCACCCTTCGGTGAAGAGCTCGGTGCCGAACTGCCGGACCGGTACCTGCATGGCGTGCTCGACCTCGCCCGAGTAGAAGGCGTCGACGGCCTCGGCCGAGGCGACCACGCCGTCGAGCACGAGGTCGGGGCGGTGGCGGTCGGCCAGGCGGGCGAGGATCCGCTCGACGGAGTCGGTCCACCCGGAGGCGAGGACCCTGCCCTCGGCGTCTTCGAGCACGGTGAACGGCCCGTCGGGGGTGTCCAGGGTCTGGATGGTTGCGTCGGTCATCGGTCGTCCTTCCGGGGGTCCTCGGGGGCACGGGCTGCACGGGCGCCGGCGGTCGCGGTCATCGCGCGGTCGATGATCGGTCGCCAGCAGTGCATCGTGAGGTAGCTCCGCCAGGGGGCCACCTGCTCCGACCATAGGGAGAGCTCGCGCGCCGTTCCGGGCAGCCCGAGTTCCTGTGCACCGTTCCGCACGGCGAGGTCGCTGTGGAGGAAGATGTCGGGGTGGTGCCGGACCCGCAGCGCGACGTAGTCAGCCGTCCACGGCCCGATGCCCTTCACCGCGAGGAGTCCGTCGCGCAGCTCACCGAGCGACTGCCCACCGTCCACCACCAGGGACCCGTCGGCGAGCGCCGCAGCCACCCGCAGGATCGTGTCGACGCGGGCGGCGGGGCCGCGCAGCACCTCGTGCCCGCGTTCGGCGATCGCCACCGCGGACGGGAACAGCAGCCCGCCGGGCCGGATCGTGTCCGGCACCGTCGCGCCGAGCGCGGCCACGAGTCGCGTCTGCGCGGTCCGCGCCGCGGCCACCGAGACCTGCTGACCGATGAGGGTGCGGAAGACGATCTCGTGGGCGTCCACCGCGCCGGGGAGCCGGAGACCGGGCACCCGTGCAACGGGGCCGGCGAGCTCGGGCACGGCTCGGAGGACGGCGTCGACGGCGACCGGGTCGGCGTCGAGGTCGAACAGCGCACGCACCCGCGCCACGAGCGCCGGCAGGTCGGACAGGTCGGTGACGCGCACGCCCAGGTCGATCCCGGTGCCCCGCCCGACCGCGTCGGGGGCTGCGGCCGACGCGCTGAACCAGGACGGGCCTCCAGGCAGGTCGACCAGCCGCCCGTACGACGTGACCCGGCCGGCGGGGTCGGTGTCCACCTGCTCGGTGCCGGGCAGGGCGTGCAGCGCGTGCCAGTCGAGCAGCCCCTGCGCGTCGAAGGGCGCGCGCGCCGGCAGGTGGACGTGCAGTGCGCCGTCGTCGCCGTGGTCGTCGTCGCCTCGCCCGACCCGGCGTGCGCGGAGTTCGCTCGGGGTGACGGCGAAGACCTCGCGCACGGTGTCGTTGAACTGTCGGACGCTGGCGAAGCCCGCGGCGAACGCGACGTCGGCGACCGGCAGGTCGGACGAGGTCAGCAGGGTCCGCGCGGTCTGCGCCCGGTGCGCCCTGCTGAGTGCTTTGGGCCCCGCGCCCAGCTCGGTGGTCATGATGCGGTTCAGCTGCCGCTCCGAGTAGCCCACGCGCGCGGCGAGTCCAGGGACGCCCTCGCGCTCGACGACCCCGTCGAGGACGAGTCGCATCGCCCGGCCCGCGACGTCCTCGCGCAGGTCCCACTCGGGGCTGCCGGGGGTCGCCTCGGGCAGGCAGCGCTTGCAGGCGCGGAAGCCGGCCAGGTGCGCTGCGGCGCTCGTGCGGTAGAAGGTGACGCCCGAGACCTTCGGCGTGCGGGCCGGGCAGCTCGGCCGGCAGTAGATGCCGGTGGAGTGCACGGCGGTGACGAACTGGCCGTCGAAGCGCGCGTCGCGCGAGGCGACGGCGCGGTGCCGTTCGGCGTGCAGGGCGTCCGGCTGCGCGTCGGTGTCCGGGCTGGTCATGGGCTCAGCCTGGCACGCGCCGCCGACGTCGACTGGCGGGAATCGGACGGAGCAGCGCGGGGCCGGGTGGCCACGTCGGCGGCGTCTCGTCGAGACGCCGCCGACCGCGCGAGACGCCGCCGGATTCCGCGGCGTCTCGCCGGGAACGCGGCGTCCCAGCGAGACGACGGCGTGTCACCCCAGGTGGGCGGAGCAGTGCACGGCCGGGAGGCCCGGCTAGCGTTGGCCGGGTGACTCCCGCAGACGACGTGGCCGGTCCCGACGACCTGCCGTTCCGGACCGAGGTCGAGGTCGCGCTGCTGCTCGTCTCGCCGCGGCACCGGTACGAGGGGCGCCCGGCCGACGGCGCGCTGCCGGCCCTGCCGACGGAGCCGGACGAACGGCGCGACCGGATCGAGCTGCGGGCCGGGCTGGGCATCGTCGGCGACCGGTACTTCGCGGCCCGGGCGCACGTGCACGCCTCGGTCACGGTGATCGGGATGGAGGGGCTCGAGGCCGTCGGCACGGCGATCGGGGCAACCGTCAACCCCGCTGCGACCCGGCGGAACGTGTTCCTGCGGGGTGCCGACGTCGAGGCGCTGCGGGGTGAGCCGTTCTCGCTGGAGAGCGTGACTCCCGGCGGCAGCGAAGGTCCCGTGCGCTTCCGTGGCTACCGACCGGCGAACCCCTGCGCCTGGATGGACCACGAGGTGGCCCCCGGGGCGTTCCGGGCAATGCGGGGCCGGGGCGGGGTGCGGTGCGATCCGGAGTCCGACGGTGTGCTCACCCTCGGACCGGCGGTGCTGCGCACGGCCCGCCCCGTGCCGCTCGGCTGACGCGGTCGCCGGCGGAGCGACCGTCCTGCGCCGGCCGAGACTCGGCTCGGCGGACACATCGTCGGCGTCCGGGGACACATCGTGTCCGGCAGGCCGAGATCCGGCCGGGCGGCGAGACGCTCGGCGGCGCAGTACTCAGGCGGTGAGGGCGCTCTCGATCGCGTCGACGAACGCCGGCAGGTCGTCCGGGGTGCGGGACGTGATGAAGCCGCCGTCGACCTGGACCTCCTGGTCGACCCACTCGGCACCGGCGTTGCGCAGGTCGGTCTGCAGCGACGGGAACGAGGTGACGGTCTTGCCGGACAGCACGCCCGCCTCGACGAGGGTCCACGGGCCGTGGCAGATCGCCGCAACCGGCTTGCTCGCCTCGGCGAAGGCCTGTACAAGCGTGGCCGCGCGGGACTCCTGGCGGAGCGTGTCGGCGTTGATCGTGCCGCCGGGGATCACGAGGGCGTCGAAGTCCTTCGCGTCGACACCGGCGATGGTGGTGTCGGGCTCGAGCGTCTGCCCCGGGTCCTTGTCGCCGACCAGGGTCTGGATCGTGCCGGTCTCCTTCGCCGCCACGGTCACCGAGGCGCCCCGCTCGCGCAGCTGCTCGGTGGGGACGACGATCTCGTCCTGCTCCACGCCGTAGTTCGTCGTGATGACGAGGACCTTCTTGCCGTCGAGGGTTGCCATGATCGCTCCTTCCGCGGCCCGGTCGTTCCGGCCGCACACCCGAGGGTCGTCGGGGTCGGCTGGGCAGGCCTCCAGGGGCGACTGGGGCACCGGACGGGCTCGTCGTGACACACCACTGACGTCCGCCGGGTGGTCGCGACGTGTTGCCTGGCGACTGGTCACGACCCCCCGCTCAGGTCCGCCGGGTGGTCGCGAAGCGTCGGCTGGCGGCGGCGCAGCCGACGGTTCCCGACCACTCGGCACCGGCCGGGCGGGGTGTCCTGACCGACCGGCGAGGCGCCGTGGACGCGCCCACACTCGGCCTGGAGGCACGGTGCGGGCCCGCCACGGGCCTCCAGGCCGCCACCCGGCCGGTCGCAACTCCCCGCTCACGTCCGCCGGGCGGTCGCGAAGCGTCGGCTGGCGGCGGCGCAGCCGACGGTTCCCGACCACTCGGCGCGGGCCAAGCGGGGTGTCCTGACCGGCCGCAGACCCGCAGCCGGGCGGGCCGGGCGCCGCGCTCAGCCCCGGATGCGGAAGGCGTCGCCGTCGCGCTCGACGGTGAGGCCCTCGTACCCGTTCACGCGGTGCAGACCGGCCGTCACCGGGTGCTCGAGGGGACCGACGACGACCGTGGTCGCGCCGGAGGCGATGGCGGACTCGAGCCCGGCAGGGGCGTCCTCGAACGCCACGCACTCGGCAGGGTCGACGCCGAGCAGAGCGGCACCGCGCAGGTAGCCGTCGGGGTGGGGCTTGCCGTGCTCGACGTCCTCCGAGGGCACGAAGGCCGCGGGCACGGCGAACCCGGCGGCCGCCATCCGACCCGCGGCGAGGTCGCGCGGCGCGCTGGTGACGAGCGCCACCGGGACGTCGAGCTCGACGAGTCGCTGCACGAAGGCGACGGCGCCGGGGATCTCGAGGATGCCCTCGGTGCTCGCGGTCTCCTCGGCGACGAGCTCCGCCGCGATCCGCTGCTGCTCGGCGAGGGGCAGGTCGGGCAGGAAGCGCCGCAGGGTGTCGATGGCCTGCCGCCCGTGCGAGAACGCGAGGATCTCGTCGGGGTCGATGCCGTTCGCGTGCCCGAACCGGGTCCAGGTGCCCTCGACCACCGCGGTCGAGTCGACGAGGGTCCCGTCCATGTCGAAGAGGACTCCGGACGTCACGATGTCGATCACGCGCCCGACCCTAGCCCACGGGCCCGACCGTCCCGCGGTCCGCGCGCGAGCGGTGTCAGCGCACCAGCGGCGCCAGCGCAGGCTGTGTCAGCGCGGGCGGGGTAAGCGCGCCCGGACGTACCGGGTGAGCAGCACGCCGCCGGCGCCGAGCAGCACGTGGGTCGGCCGCATCCGCCGGAGTTCGGGGGACTCACCCCGAGCGATGCGCGGACCGGAACCGCCCTCGAGCGACGGGTCGATCGTCAGCGTGAGTTCGTCGACGGCGTCCGCGGCGATGAGCGCCCCGAGGAACGACGGCCCGCCCTCGCAGTGGATCGTGCCGAGGCCACGGTCGGCCAACAGACCACGGATCCGTCCGGCGTCCACGGAGTCCGGTTCGTCGTCCGCGCTGCAGGGCACGACGTCCGCGACCTCGGCGAGCGCCTGGGCCTTCGACGAGGCAGCCGCCGTCGCCGAGGTCAGGACGATGGGTCGCGACGGCGCCTCGGTGAAGACCCGCGACGTCGGGTCGAGCGACAGTGACCCGGTGACGATCGCGAACACGGGGTGGTCCGGCTTGCCGTGCGCCCGACGCCATGCGACGTCGGTGTCGTGCAGGACCATCGGCCCGTAGCCCTCGTCGCGGACGGTGCCGGCGGCGACGAGCACGACGTCGGCCACCCGCCGGAGCAGGTCGAAGACCCGCAGGTCGTCGTCGCCGCCGAGCGACCCGGACACCCCGGCAGCCGAGGCCGAACCGTCCAGCGTCGCGACGAAGTTCACCCGGAGCCAGGGGTCCCCGGCGTCGGCGGTGTAGAGGTCGAGCAGGTCGTCGTCGGACAGGTCCGCGATGGACGGGGGCAAGACGTTCACGTGTTGTGCCTCGATTCCACGGGGGTGCGCCATCCGAGCGTGGCCTCGACCATGCGCATCGCGTCGACGCTCTCGGCGACGTCGTGCATGCGGACGATCCGGGCGCCGAGCATCGCGCTCACGGTCGCCACGGCGAGCGATCCGGAGAGCCGCTCACCGCGAGGGCGTCCGAGCGACTCCCCCACGAAGTCCTTGTTCGACACCGCGGCGAGCACCGGGTAGCCGAGCGCGACGACCTCGGGCAGCCGCCGGGTGAGTTCGAGTGTGTGCACGGTGTTCTTGTGCAGGTCGTGGCCCGGGTCGACGACGATCCGCGACTCCGGGATGCCCGCGGCGAGTGCCCGGTCGACCCGTTCGCGCAGGAACGCGACGACCTCGCCGGCGATGTCGCCGTACTGCGGCGGCGCGGGCAGCGGACTACGGGGTTCGGCGAGCGAGTGCGTGATAACGACGGTGGCGTCCGAGTCGGCGACCACGGCGGCCATCCGCGGGTCGGACAGGCCGGTGGTGTCGTTGACGACCCTCGCCCCGGCGGCGATCGCAGCCGCCGCGACCTCGGGTCGGAAGGTGTCGACGCTGATGACGACGTCGGACTGCTGCGCGAGCTGCTCGACGACCGGCACGACCCGGTCGATCTCGTCGGAGGCGGGCAGCTCCGGGCCGGGGGCGAACTTCACGCCGCCGATGTCGACCCAGTCGGCACCTTGCTCGGCGGCGCGGACCGAGGCGGCGACGGCCCGGTCGAGCTCGAACGTGGCGCCGCGGTCGTGGAACGAGTCGGGGGTGCGGTTGACGATCGCCATCACGGCGATGCGGTGGTCGAAGTCGATGGTGCGGCGGCCGAACGTCCGGACCGGGTGGCGCAGGTCCGGCACGACCCAGCCGGGTCCGTCCGACTGGAGGCCCGTCATGCGTCCGCCCCGGCACTCGCGTCGTGCCCGGCGTCGGTCGCACGCCCCGCGCCGATGAGCGCGATCGCCTCGGCCCGTCCCGCGGCGTCGGCCAGCGAACCGGTCGCCGCCACCGTCACGGTCGTCGAACCGGTCTGACGCTCCCCGCGCGTCGTGACGCACTGGTGCTGTGCGTCGAGGACCACCAGGACGCCCTCGGCACCGAGCCCCTCGGCGATGGTCGCGGCGACCTGCTCGCCGAGCCGTTCCTGCAGCTGCGGGCGGGAGGCCACCGCGTCGAGCACCCGTGCCAGCGTGCCGAGCCCGATGAGCCGGTCGCCCGGCGCGTACGCCAGGTGCGCGACCCCGAGGAACGGCAGCAGGTGGTGCTCGCACACGGAGCGGAACTTCACGTCGCGGACGATGACGAGCCGGCCGCGCTCGCCGTCCTCGGCGTGCACGGTGCCGTCGCGGGCGATGGCGACCGCGTCGGTGCCGATCCCGGCGAAGAACTCGGCGTACGAGTCGGCGACCCGGGCGGGGGTGCGGGTGAGTTCCGGGCGGTCGGGATCCTCGCCGATGGCGAGCAGCAGCTCGCGGACGGCGGCCTCCACACGGGCACGGTCCATGTGTGACGTCACCCGCTCATCCAACACCAGCCCTGGCCGGAGAACGCGGGCGGACGCCCAGCGCGAGGTGCGAGACCCGCGTGGATCGGGCCTCCCGGCGGTGACAACCTGTGAGACCGGTGTGACACGCCCGAAACCCAGCGTCCTTTAAACTCTCGTGGTGAGCGCCCCGCAGACCGACACCACGCCCCGGAACCGCTTCGCGACCGGCCTCGATCGATTCTTCTCCATCACGCAACGCGGATCGTCGATCCCCCGCGAGGTCCGCGGTGGCCTCGTCTCGTTCGTGACGATGGCGTACATCGTGATCCTGAACCCCCTCATCCTCGGTGGGTTCAGCGCCGACCAGGCCGCCAAGGACGTCTCGGGCGGATGGCTCGAGAACGCTCAGGTGGCCGCGGCGACCGGCCTCGTCGCCGGCGTCATGACCATCGCGATGGGCATCATCGCGAACCTGCCGTTCGGCATCGCCGCGGGGCTCGGGATCAACTCGTTCCTCGCCGTCAGTGTCGTGCAGCAGGTCACATGGGCCGAGGCGATGGGCCTGGTCGTCATCAACGGTGTGATCATCGTGATCCTCGCGTTGACCGGCATCCGGACGATGATCTTCACCGCCGTCCCGGCCCAGCTCAAGGCGGCCATCACCGTCGGCATCGGCCTGTTCATCGCGTTCATCGGGCTCGTCGACTCCGGCTTCGTGCGGTCCTCCGGACTCGCGTCGCCGCCGCTGCAGCTCGGCGAGGACGGCTCCGTCGGCGCCCTGCCGACCATCGTGTTCCTGATCGGCCTGATCATCATCGGCACGCTCATGGCCCGGCGGGTCAAGGGTGCGCTGCTCATCGGCATCGTCGCGACCACGATCATCGCGATCATCCTGCAGGCGATCTTCCAGGTGCCGACCTCGGTCGACTCGAAGACCGGCTGGAACCTCAACGCCCCCGGCCTGCCGAGTGCACTGTTCGCCGTGCCGGACCTGTCGCTCGTCGGTCACGCCGACGTCTTCGGCGCCTTCACCCGCATCGGCCCCCTCGCCGCGTCGATGCTCGTCTTCACCCTCGTCTTCACGAACTTCTTCGACGCCATGGGCACCATGACCGGTCTGGCCAAGGCCGCCGGTGTCGCGAAGCCGGACGGCACGTTCCCCCGCCTGAAGTCGGCGCTCGTCGTCGAGGGCGTCGGCGCGATCGCCGGTGGTGGCGCGTCGGTGTCGTCGAACACCGTCTTCATCGACTCGGCCTCCGGCATCGGCGAGGGCGCCCGCACGGGCATGGCCTCGGTCGTCACCGGCCTGCTGTTCCTGGCGTCGATGTTCCTCACGCCGCTCACCCAGGTCGTCCCGCTCGAGGTCGCAGCCGCCGGGCTCGTCGTCGTCGGCGCGCTCATGGTCGCGCAGGTCGCGGACATCTCGTGGTCGGACTTCGGCTCGGCCCTGCCGGCGTTCCTGACGATCGTCGTCATGCCGCTGACCTACTCGATCGCGAACGGCATCGGCGCCGGCTTCATCAGCTGGGTGCTCATCAAGCTGCTGTCCGGCCGTGGCCGTGAGGTCTCGTGGCTGCTCTACGTCGTCGCCGCGGGCTTCCTGCTGTACTTCGCGCGGGGGCCGCTGGAGGCGCTGCTCGGCGTCGGCTGAGCCATTCGATCGGGCCTTGCTGGGCCGGATCGCTCGGGCCTGGCGCACGACGCCGTCGTGTCATCGAGACGCCGCCGAATCCGGCGGCGTCTCGACGTTTCCGGGGCGTCTTCCGCAGGACGCCGGCGTCTTCGCCGGCTGGCGTCGACCGCGTCGGCCGCGTCAGCCGCGTCGGCCTGGAGGCCCGTGGTCAGTCCGGCAGGTCGCTCGGCGTGGCCTCGTGGTGGCGCTGGTCCTGGGTGCGACGGTCTTCCTTCATGCCCGCCTCGAACAGGTGACGGCGGCCCTGCACGAGCTCGTCGCGCGCGGTGCGCTCGAGCTCCTTGGCGAGGGCGTAGTAGCCGTCGTCGTAGTCCTCGACGATCTGGAACGTCCAGCGGCCCGCGATGACGTTGCGGCCCACGAGTTCGGTGTCGATGCGCTCGGCGAGTTCGGTGTGCCCGGCCTTCCGCAGCTGTTCGACCGCCTCGCCGAGGTTCAGATCAGCGGTGCCGGTCAGGCGGTGGAACCCGTAGAGCAGGCCGCGCGCGTGCTCGATGACCTCGACCGCGGCGGACAGGCTGCCGAGCGCCTCGACCGTGGCCTCGGACACCCCCTCGGGAACCTGGTGCTGCGCGTCGGGGCCCTGTGCGTCGTTCGTCATGGGTCCCGTCTACACGACGGCTGCTGCGTCGTTCGAGGGTTCGTCCGCGACCCGCCGTGGTCGACCACCGGCGGTTGCGACGTCGGAGGTCGACACCTACCATTCGAACACACGTTCGAACGAGGAGACCCGATGATGATCACCGACACGGCAGCCACGGTGTGGTGGTCCGGAGGCACACCGACCCGCCTGGTGTGGGCCGGACGGCGCTGGCGGGTGAGCGACACCCCCACCCGGCTGACCGTGACGCGCGCCGAGCTACCCACCGCGATCACCCATGCGCCCGAGCGCACCGTGGGCTGGCGCTTCCAGGCGACCAGCGACGACGACGGTGAGGCCCTGGTGGTCGACATCGTGCCGCAGGGCTCCGGCTGGGGCGTGGCCCGGACGTGGACGTGATCGCCGCGGACCGCTACCGTCCGGACATGGACAGGTGGGTCGCGCTGCTGCGCGGGGTCAACGTGAACGGCATCACGATCAGGAGCGCGGACCTCGCGGAGCTCTTCCGGGACCTCGGGTTCGACGATGTCCGGACCGTGCTCGCCTCGGGCAACGTCGTGTTCTCCGCCCACGTGCCCGCCGAGCAGCTCAAGACGTCGATCGAGCAGGGGCTGCGCGACCGGTTCGGGTACGACGCCTGGATCGTGCTCGTCCGGCACGACGCCCTCGCGGCCGTGGTCGACGGGTTCCCCTTCGAATGTGCCGACGAACGGCACGACTACGTCGTGTTCGGGTCCGACGACGGTGCGCTCGACGCCTTGGTCGCGGACCTCGAACTCGACGACGCGGTCGAGCAGGTCGCCCGCGGCGAGGGGGTCGTCTACTGGTCGTGTCCGAAGGGGTCGAGTACCGACACCGTGTTCGCGAAACGGGCGGGCGCCGCACGCTTTAAGCGCACGACGACGACCCGCAACACGAACACCCTGCGGAAGCTCCTGTGACGCTCGTGCACTCGAAGCGAGCCGAGACTCGCTCCCGCGGACGATCCGGACGTTCCTGACCGCCCGAAGTGTCCGCCGGGCAGAGTCTCCGCCGACGCTGCGGCGGCTCAGGCCTGCGGCGGCTGCCCGTTGCTCGCCATGGTGCCGCCGTCCACGGGCAGGACCGCACCCGTGATGAACGAGGCCGCGTCGCTTGCCAGGAACAGGATCGCCTCGGCGACCTCGGCAGAGCGACCCCCGCGGCCGAGGGCGATGCGCTCGGTGAACTTCGACTGCAGGGCCTCGTCCTCCGCCTGCTCCTGGGTCAGGTCGGTCCAGATGAGCCCCGGAGCGACGGCGTTCACGCGCACGCCGAACTGCCCGTTGTCGAGTGCAGCGGCCTTGGTGAAGTTCGTCACGCCACCCTTCGCCGCGTTGTAGGGGCTCATCCGCCAGTCGGCGTCCTCGCCGGAGACCGACGAGGTGTTGACGATCGAGCCCTTCGTCTCGCGGAGGAACGGCAGGGCCGCCCGGGTGCCGTAGAACACGCCGGACAGGTCGGTCTCGATGACCCGGCGCCACTCGTCCGTGCTGATGTCGGTGATGTCGCCCGAGCTGAAGGTGCCGGCGTTGTTCACCAGGACGTCGACCCGGTCGAACCGGTCGATCGCCGCGTCGACGACGGTCTGCCAGTCGTCGGGGCTGGCCACGTCGGCGTGCAGCGCCACCACGCGGTGGGTCGGCAGCGAGTCCCCGACCGCACGCACCTTCTCGTCGACGCTGTCGGTGAGCACCACCGACGCGCCCTCGTCGATGAACGCCCGCACCGTCGCCTCACCGATGCCGGATCCCGCCCCTGTGACGATCGCGACCTTGCCCTCGAACCGGTTGCCCATGATGTCTCCTCTCGTTGCACGAACCGTGCCCGGGGAGACGCCATCGACCCGAGGGGCACGGCAGACCACGGTGCCCGGGGCCGACTGGACGCGTTCGGAGGCGCCGGGAACGCACGTGAGCGCACTCCGCCCCGGTGCCGTGCGGCGGATCCGGGGCGGCGTGCGATCGCAGCGAAGCGCGCGGCGCGTCAGGCCGTCGTCTCGTCGAGGTCCAGGTCGCGCTCGAGCGAGATCGTCGGGATCGACGCGGTGATGACCGAGCCGTCCGCCCGCAGCGTGCCCTGGATGTCGCTCGTGGTCGGGGCGTGCCCGGACATCCGCGGCCCGTGGTGCGGCAGCGGCACCACGGTGGGCTCCCCCGCCTCGATGTCCCACTGCTGGTTGTGCACCCACACCGTGAAGCCCGAACCGGTCTCGACCGTGAGCGTCATGGCTTCCTGCTCCAGGTCCACCCGGACCCGCGATCCGCGCACCGTCAGCCGGTAGGACAGACGGTCCCAGTGCTTCGGCAGCCGCGGGTTGAAGGTCATCCGACCACCGTGGTCGCGCATCCCACCGAAGCCGTTGACGAGTGCGCCCCAGATGCCACCGGTCGACGCGATGTGCACGCCGTCCGAGGTGTTGCCGTGCAGGTCCGCCAGGTCGACGTAGAGCGCGGTCTGGAAGTACTGGTCGGCGAGGTCGTGGTACCCGACCTCGGCCGCCATGATCGACTGCACGACCGCGGACAGCGTCGAGTCACCGGTGGTGAGTGCGTCGTAGTAGTCGAAGTCGCGACGCTTCTCGGCCGCCGTGAACTCGTGCCCCTGCAGGAACAGCGCGAGCACGACGTCGGCCTGCTTGAGCACCTGGAACCGGTAGATCACCAGCGGGTGGTAGTGGAGCAGCAGCGGGCGCTTGGACTCGGGGGTGTTCTCGAGGTCCCAGAGTTCCTTGTCGAGGAACTGGGCGTCCTGCGGGTGGATGCCGCGGTGCGGGTCGAAGGGGATCTCCATCGACTCGGCGGCGTGCTCCCACTCGACGAGCTCGTCGGGCTGCAGCCCCGTCCGGCGCACCATGCGGTCGTACTCTTCGGCGTCGTCGGCGGCGAGCTCACGGCAGGCGTTGACGGCGAACCACAGGTTCGCCCGCGCCATCACGTTCGTGTAGAGGTTGTCGTCGACGACGGTCGTGTACTCGTCCGGCCCGGTGACGCCGTCGATGTGGAACTTCTTGTCGCCGTTCGACCGCCAGAACCCGAGGTCGGCCCAGAGCCGGGCGGTCTCGACGAGCACGTCGATGGCTCCGCGCTTCAGGAACTCGCGGTCGCCCGAGGCCCGCACGTACTGCATGAGTGCATGCGAGATGTCGGCGTCGATGTGGTACTGCGCGGTGCCGGCGGCGTAGTACGCGCTGGACTCTTCGCCGTTGATCGTCCGCCACGGGAACAGGGCGCCGCGCTGGTTCAGCTCGCGGGCCCGAGCCCGTGCCGCGTCGAGCATGTTGTAGCGGAAGCGCAGGGCGTTCCGGGCGACGATCGGCGCCGTGTACGACAGGAACGGCAGGACGTAGATCTCCATGTCCCAGAAGTAGTGGCCGCCGTAGCCGGACCCGGTGACGCCCTTCGCGGCGATGCCGTGGCCGTCGGTGCGGGCGGTGGCCTGCGCGAGCTGGAACAGGTTCCAGCGGACGGCCTGCTGGATCGCGGGCTGGCCGGCGATCTCGACGTCGCTGCGGGCCCAGTAGTCGTCGAGCCACTCACGCTGCTTCGCGAAGGTCTCGTCGACGTTCTCGGCGTGCGCGCGGTCGAGCGTGCGGTCACAGCGGTCGGCGAGCTCGCGCACGGGCACCCCGCGGGAGGTGTGGTAGACCACGTGCTTCACGAGCCGGATGGGCTGACCCGCGCGAGCCTGCACCCGGTAGACGTGCTTCGCCAGGTCGTCCTCGATCGACGACGACTCGTCCCAGCTGTTCTCGGTCTCGATGTGGTGCTCGACGCCGACGCAGATCGTCATGCCGGAGCTGGACGCCTGGTACCCGAGGACCGAACGGCCGCCGGTGCTGCGCTTGAGCTTCGGCTCGAGCACCCGCTCGGTGAACGCCTCGGCCTTGCGGGGGTCGAAGGCGTTCGCCGCGGCCCGCATGCCGGCGTGGTACTCGTCCTGCACGTCCTGGCGGTTGAGGATCTGACTGGAGAGCAGGATCGAGGCGTCCGCGTCGAGCACGGTGACCTCGTAGTCGATGACGGCGAGGTGCCGGTCGGTGAACGACACGAGCCGGCGCGCCCGGATGAGCACCCGCTTGCCGGACGGCGTCGACCACTCGGTCTCGCGGAACAGGTAGCCGCCGCGGAACTCCAGCCGGCGCGTGTGCCGGAGGATGTCGGCCTCGGCCAGCACGAGCGGCTCGTCGTCGACGTAGAGGCGGATGACCTTGGCGTCGGGCGCGTTGATGATCGTCTGCCCGGTCTTCGCGAAGCCGAAGGCGTCTTCCGCGTGCCGGATCGGCCAGGTCTCGTGGAACCCGTTGATGTACGTGCCGTACTGCACGCCGCCACGGCCTTCGTCGAGGTTGCCGCGCAGGCCGAGGTACCCGTTGCCGACGGCGAAGTTCGTCTCGGCGACGCCCTGCTCGTCGGGGGTGTACTCGGTCTCGACGAGTGCCCACTCGTCGATCGGGTAGCGGACGCGGTCGAGGGGGTCCGAGGTGATGGGGTTCATGCTGCTCCGTGGGGAGGGAGGGAGGTGGGTGCGTCGGTGCGACCGGCAGGCGGTGAACGGCTCCGGCCGGTGCGTGTCTAGTCCGTGCTGGCGGCCGGTGCGGGCAGGTCGTCGATGAGTTCGGCGAGGTCGGACACGACGACGTCGGCACCGTGCTCGCGCAGGGCATCCGCCCCGGCACCACGGTCGACCCCGACGACGAGACCGAACGAACCGTTGCGGCCGGCTTCGACCCCGCTCGTGGCGTCCTCGACCACGACGCACTCGGCGGCGGTGAGTCCGAACCGGGTGGCGGCGTCGAGGTAGGTGTCGGGCGCGGGCTTGCCGGTCAGGCCGTCCTGGCGCGCGACGAGCCCGTCGACGACGACCGGGAACCGGTCGAGGATGCCCGCGGTCCGGAGCACCGAGGTGGCGTTCGCCGAGCTCGAGACGACGGCGACGGACATGCCGGCGGCGATCGCGGCGGTCAGGAACCGCAGCGACCCCGGGTAGGGCTCGACGCCGTGCTCGTCGAGTTCCGCGGTGAACTCCGCGTTCTTCCGGTTGCCGAGCCCGCACACGGTGTCGGTGTCGGGTGCGTCGTCGGGGGTGCCCTGCGGCAGGTCGATGCCGCGCGACTCGAGCAGCGAGCGCACCCCGTCGTAGCGGGGCTTGCCGTCGATGTAGGTGAAGTAGTCCTGCTCGGTGTACGGCGCGACACCGTGTGCGGCCAGGTACGGCGTGAACAGCCGGCTCCAGGCGCGCATGTGGACGTCGGCGGTCGGGGTGAGCACGCCGTCGAGGTCGAATAGGAGCGCGCGCTGATCACCGAGTCGCGCGGGCGTGCGCTGGTCCTGCGTCGTCATCTGCGGTCCTCCGGGGACTGGTGGTGGACGAATGGCTCCCGCCGAGTCTAGGACCGCTCCAGTTGCCACGTTCAGACGCGCCGCGCGCTGTGGAGCGAGTTCACCCCGGGTCGGTCGTGCAGGAAGATCGCCGCCCACGGCGCACCTGTGAAGCCTCTGAGACACACCCCGGCACGCTGACCCGGACGAAAGGCACCACCATGACCAGCGACACCACGGCCGCACCCCACGGCACGCAGTCGAAGCTCCGCCAGGCGATCACCGGCCCGCTGCTGTTCCTCTTCATCCTCGGCGACGTGCTCGGCGCCGGCATCTACGCCCTGATGGGGACGCTGGCGAAGGACGTCGGGGGCGCACTCTGGGCACCGCTGGTGCTCGCGCTCCTGCTGGCCCTGCTCACCGCGGGCTCCTACGCCGAACTCGTGACGAAGTACCCGAAGGCGGGCGGTGCCGCGGTCTTCGCCGAGCGGGCCTACAAGGCGCCGATCGTCTCGTTCCTGGTCGGCTTCAGCATGCTCGCCGCCGGCGTCACGAGCGCCGCCGGCCTGTCGCTCGCCTTCGCCGGCGACTACCTCGGCACGTTCGTCGACCTGCCGCCCGTGCCCACCGCGATCGTCTTCCTCGCCCTGATCGCCTGCCTGAACGCCCGCGGCATCTCCGACTCGCTCAAGAGCAACGTCGTGATGACGATCATCGAGGTCTCCGGCCTGGTCATCGTGATCGTCGTCGTGGCCGTGATGCTCGGCGGTGGCGGCGGTGACGTCTCCCGGATCGGCGCGTTCCCGTCCGAGGCGAACCCCGCGCTCGCGACCCTCAGCGCCGCGATCGTCGCCTACTACTCGTTCGTCGGCTTCGAGACCTCCGCCAACATCGCGGAGGAGGTCCGCGAACCCAGCCGCGTCTACCCGAAGGCCCTGTTCGGCGCCCTCGCCACGGCCGGTGTCGTCTACGTCCTCGTCGCCCTCGCCAGCGCGATCGCCCTGCCGGCGTCGGAGCTGTCCGACTCGAGCGGTCCGCTGCTCGCCGTCGTCTCCGCCACCGGCGTCCCGATCCCCGACTGGGTCTTCAGCCTCATCGCCCTGGTCGCCGTCGCGAACGGCGCGCTCCTCACGATGATCATGTCGAGCCGCGTGACCTACGGGATGGCCGAGCAGCGGCTCCTGCCCGCTGTCCTCGCGAAGGTGCTGCCGAACCGGAAGACCCCGTGGGCCGCGATCATCGCCACCACCGTCGTCGCGATGCTCCTGACCCTGGTCGGTGACGTGGGCGTCCTGGCCGAGACCGTCGTGCTCCTGCTGCTCTTCGTGTTCATCAGCACGAACGTCGCCGTCCTGGTGCTCCGCCGCGACCGCGTCGAGCACGACCACTTCAAGGTCTGGACCTTCGTCCCGGTGCTCGGGGTGCTGTCGTGCATCCTGCTGCTGACGCAGCAGAGCGGTCAGGTCTGGCTCTACGCCGCGATCCTGCTCGCCGTCGGCGTGGTCCTGTACTTCGTCGCCCGGTTCACCGGGCGCCGTTCCGGACGCGACCACGAGGCGGGCGTGATCCACTGACGTCACGTCCCACGGGCCTCCAGGCAGACCGTCTGGAGGCCGGTGGTGCGTCCGCCGGTCAGCCGGCGTGATCAGCGCAGGTCGCGCACCCAGGCCTCGACCGCGTCCGAGATCTGCTGGCGGGCATCAGCACGGCTGATGGTCGCCGTGCGGTCGCCCGGCTGGTCGCCGTAGGCACCGAAGTCGGCGTGGTTCGACCCCTGGATCTCGGTCATGGTGGCGGTCGACGGCAGCTTGTCCCGCGCGGCGTCGACCTTCGCCGGGGTCGACAGGCCGTCACGCGAACCGGAGACGCTCAGCACGTCGATGTACGAGCGGCTGATGTCGTTCGCGCAGTAGCTGCCGAGCAGCAGCAGGCCGTCGGCGTCCTGGGCCAGCTGGCACGCGCGGACGCCGCCGAGGGAGTGTCCGCCGACCGCCCAGCGTGTGACCAAGGGGGCGTGGGCCTCGAACGTGGCCAGCGGTCGCGTGTCGAAGAACGCGAGGTTCAGCGTCGGCTTCGTGATGACCACCGTCGTGCCGTCGGCGACCACCTGCCGGAACGCGGCCATGTAGGCGTACGGATCGACCTTCGCCCCGGGGATGAAGACGATCCCGACGCCGTCGGCCTGGCCGGTCGGCGTCATCACCACGGAGTCACCGGCGTCCCGGACCGCGATCCGGTCGTCCCGCCAGACCTGCAGCGCAGCGCTGCGGGTGCCCTGCATGACGATGTGCGCCCAGACCAGGAACACCACCGCGATCAGCACGACGACGGCGACGATCCAGGTGGTCCAGCGCAGCGCTCGGTTCATGTGGCCACCGTACGGCGCATCAGGACCGGCGTCGTTCGCTTCGTGAGCAGGAACGGTCGGGTGCGACGTGCACACCCGACCGTTCCTGCTCACGATGTCGCCCGGGAAGGGCGACCGTGACCCGCTACTTGATGGCGGCGCGGATCTCGGCGGCCGCTGCGCCGACGTCCGAGGCGCTGTAGATCGCGCTGCCGGCGACGGCGATGCGGGCGCCGGCCTCCTGCACCGAGGCGACGGACGACGCGTTCACGCCACCCGCGATCGAGAACGGGACGCCCGAGTCCTTGCCGGCGTCGAGCAGCGTCGAGAAGGTGAAGCCCTCTTCCGCCTGCTCGTCGAGCCCGGCGTGGACCTCGACGAACTCGGCGCCGAGCGCGACGACCTCGCGGGCTCGGGCGGCCTTGTCGGAGACGCCGATCAGGTCGACGACGATGCCCTTGCCGTGCTTCTTCGCGGCCTTGACGGCACCGACGATCGTCGAGTCGCCGGCGACACCGAGGACGGTGACCAGGTCGGCACCGGCCGAGAACGCGATGTCGGCCTCGAGCTCACCGGCGTCCATGGTCTTGAGGTCGGCGAACACGATCTTGTCGGGGTGTGCCTCCTTGATCGCGGTGACGGCGGACAGACCGGCGCTCTTGATCAGCGGCGTGCCGAGCTCGAGGACGTCGACGTGCGGTGCGGCCGCGGCGGCGAGCTCGAGGGCGGCTTCGGTGGTCAGGGTGTCCATGGCGAACTGGAGCTGCATGGGTGTGCCTTTCATTCGAGGTTGGCGTGACGGGGCCAGAGGTCGTCGGCGGACTGCCCGCCTCGGGTCCACAGGGCGTGGAACACGGCGTCGCCCACCAGGGCGACCGCCTGTTCGAAGAGGCCGCCGGCGTACTGGGCCGAGGCGGTGCCGGAGCGGTCGGTCTTCGTCGCGGCGGGCAGCACGATCGTGACGTCCGCCAGCTCGGAGAGCGGGGAGTCGTCGGTGGTCGAGAGCGCCACGACGGATGCGCCAACCTCGTGCGCGGTGCGTGCGGCCTGGACGATGCCGGTGGTCGTGCCGGAGCCGCTCGCGACGAGGAGCAGGTCACCCTGACGGATGGCCGGGGTGGTGACCTCGCCGACGACGTGCGCGTCGAGCCCGAGGTGCATGAGGCGCATCGCGGTCATGCGGAGGGCGAGGCCGGAGCGCCCGGCGCCGTGGACGAACACCCGGTCGGCGCCCTCGATCAGGGCGAGTGCGCGCTGTGTCGGAGCGTCGTCGAGGCGGGCCGCCAGGTCGCCGACCTCGCGGACGACCAGGTCGAGCGCTGCGGAGACGGTGGTTGCTGCCATGCCCTCGATCCTTCCGTCGCGCGTCCCGGCACGCCGCTACCCGCCCCGGCAGGGGTCCCGTCCCATCGGGTGGGCCCGTCCGCTCGGGTGGGACGGGTACGGTCGCGTCCATGGACGCATCGGTCGACACCCTGGAGGCCCGGGGCGGCTCCGCCATCCGGCTCGCGGCCGCCGAGCACGCCCGCACGGTCGCCGAGCAGGCGGACCGGCACGCGCTCACCCTCGAATCCGTCCTCGCGGTGCTCCGGTCGTCGCGGGTCACGGACGCGGCTGCCCGGGCCGAGGCCGTCGAGATCGCCTCGGCCGCCCTCGTCGACCTGCGCACCGTCACCGATCAGCAGCGGAGCACCCTGCTCGAACCCGTCACCGGCGCGTTCTCGCGGTTGCGCGCCGACCTGCGGCCGCTCGTGCGCTTCGGGGACCTCGACGTGCAGTTCGTCGAACCACCGGCCACCGGTCGCGCGTTGCCGGGTGACGTCGCCCACGCGGCCCGGGCGATCGTCCGTACCGCGGTGCTCGCCCTGGTCGACGACGGTGCGGCGAAACGGGTGCGCATCCAGTGGGACTGCGACGGCAGGAACCTGCTCATGCAGCTCCGCGACGACGGCTCCGGCACGCTCGACGTGCACGACGACGCGATGCGGCCGATCGCCGAGCGGGTCGTAACGCTCGACGGCCGGGTGCAGGTCGCGAGCACCCCGGGGTGGGGGTCGGTGCTCGACATCTCGCTGCCGCTCGACCCGCGGCCGACCGAGGTGGACGCGGTCGACGACGGTGACCTGACCCCGCGGGAGCGCGACGTACTGCGGCTCGTGGCGACCGGTGTCGGCAACCGTGAGATCGCCGAGGGACTCGGCATCAGCGTCAACACCGTGAAGTACCACGTGGCGAACCTGCTCCGGAAGCACGGCGCCCGGACCCGGGCCGAGCTCGCGGCGTTCAGCTCCCGGGCGTGAACCGACGGGACCGCGACGAGGCGTCCCGACGAGACCGCGACAGCGGGTACCGACGACGTCATCGGAGTTCACCGATCCGCATCTCGTTCACGCCCCGACAGCGGCGGTCCCCTACGCTCCGGGGGCGAAGCGGTACCCCATGCCGGACTCCGTCACCAGGTAGCGCGGGTGCGCGGGGTCGGGCTCGAGCTTCCGCCGCAGCTGCGCCATGTACAGCCGCAGGTACCCGGAGTCGTTGCCGTGCGTCGGCCCCCAGACCTCGGTCAACAGCATCTCGCGGGTCATCAGGCGGTCGGGGTTCGTGACCAGGACCTCGAGCAGGCGCCACTCGGTGGGGGTCAGGCGGATCGCGGGACCCTCGGCCGGGGTGACCTGCTTCGCCACGAGGTCCACGAGCAGCGGTCCGATCGCGATCGTCGGGGTCTCCTCCGACGCCACCACCCGTCGCCGTCCGAGTGCCCGCAGCCGGGCGAGGAGCTCGTCCATCTGGAACGGCTTCGTCACGTAGTCGTCGGCACCGGCGTCGAGTGCGTCGACCTTGTCCGACGAGTCGGTGCGCCCGGAGAGCACGAGGACCGGAACCTGTGACCAGGCCCGGACGCCCTCGAGCACCCCGATGCCGTCGAGCCGGGGCATGCCGAGGTCGAGCAGCACCAGGTCGGGGCGCTCGGTGATGACGGCGTCGATCGCTTCGCGCCCGTCCCGCGCCGTCACGACGTCGTACCCACGCGCAGAGAGCGTCACCGACAGCGCGCGGACGAGCTGCGCGTCGTCGTCAGCGATCAGGACCTTCATCGGATCTCCACTCCCACGTGCCCGGCGATCGGCAGCCGCACCACCACGGTGAGCCCACCGCCCGGGGTGTCGTCGACCTCGATCGTGCCGCCCATGCCCTCGGTGAACCCGCGAGCGAGCGCCAGGCCGAGCCCGAGGCCGGTCTCGTTGTCGGTGTCGCCCAGGCGCTGGAACGGCTGGAACACCTCGTCGCGTCGGTCCTCGGGGATGCCGGGGCCGTGGTCGGCGACGCGGAGTTCGACGCCGCCGGCGAACGCGCTCGCCGCGACCCGGACGTGGGTGCTCTCGGGCGCGTACCGGACGGCGTTCGCGAGCAGGTTCACGACGACGCGCTGCAGCAGGACCGGATCGGCGAGCACCGGCGGCAGGTCGGCAGGCAGGTCGAGGTCGACGTCGTCAGGGCCGAGCTCCAGCTCGTCGAGTGCCGGGGCGACCACCGTCTCGAGCGCGATCGCCGCCGGGGTGACCGCGAGGACACCGGCCTGCACCCGGCTGACGTCCAACAGGTCTGCCAACAGCACCGCCAGCTGACCGAGGCTCTCGTCGGCGGTCGCGAGCAGCGCCTCCCGGTCGGCCCGTGACAGGTCGATGTCGGGCGCACGCAGGGTCTGCACGGCGGCGGAGGCCGCGGCGATGGGTCGGCGCACGTCGTGGCCGACGGCCGCGAGCAGCACGCTGCGGACCCGGTCGGCCGCGGCGATGCGTTCCGCGTCGACCGCCGTCCGCGTGAGCGAACGGTGCTCCACCGCGGCGTCGAGCTGCTGCTCGACGACGCGGAGCAGGCGGCGCTGCGTGGGGTCGTCCTGTGCGCCGGAGAACTCGAGGACGGCACCGGACGGGAGGCTCGTGGCCGCGTCCGGCACGTCCCCGAAGGTCCCGGACGTGGCCGGCACCTCGTCGCCCTGGCGGATCCGGACGCCGGCGAAGCCGAAGGCCTCACGGGTGCGGTCGAGCAGTGCCTGCAGGGCGTCGTCACCGCGGAGCACACTGCCGGCGATGCCCATCAGGAGCCCGGACTCGGCCGAGGCCCGACGGGCGGCACGCGACCGCCGAGCGGACCGGTCGACCACGAAGCTGACCAGCACCGCGCTGATCACGTACATGACCAGGGCGAACAGGTGCCACGGCTGCTGGACGGTGACCATGTAGAGGGGTTGCACGAAGAAGTAGTCGAGGCTCAGCCCGGACAGCACGGCCGTGAACACCGCCGGCCACATCCCGCCCACCAGCGCCACGACCAGGACGAGCAGCTGGTACGCCAGCACGTCCACCGTGATGGCGTCCGGGTCGCTGCCGATCGACAGCACCCAGGTGAGCAGCGGCCCGACCAGGACCGACAGCACGAACGCGGCGACCACCCGGCCGCGGGACAGACTGCCGCCGAGCTTCGGCAGGGTGATCCCGCCACCGGCGCGCTCGTGCGTGACGACGTGCACGTCGATGTCGCCGGACTCGCGGATCACGGTGTTGCCGATCCCCGGACCGGTCATGGCGGCCGCGAGCCGGCTGCGGCGACTGACGCCGATCACGATCTGGGTGGCGTCGATCGACCGCGCGAACCGCACCAGCGTGCTCGGCACGTCGTCGCCGACGACCTGGTGGTACGTCCCACCGAGCTGCTCGAGCAGGGTCCGCTGCGTGCCGAGCGCACCGGGGTGCCGCACCCGCAGACCGTCGTTTGTCGTGACGTGCACGGCGGCGAGTTCACCACCGGCACTGCGGGCGGCGATCCGGGCGCCGCGGCGCAGCAGGGTCTCGCCCTCGGGGCCGCCGGTCAGGGCGACGAGCACGCGCTCCCGGGTCTCCCACCGGTGCTCGATGCCGTGCTCGGCGCGGTAGGCCTTGAGTGCGTCGTCGACCTCGTCGGCGAGCCAGAGCAGGGCGATCTCGCGCAGTGCGGTGAGGTTGCCGAGCCGGAAGTAGTTCGACAGGGCGGCGTCGATCCGGGCTGCCGGGTAGACGAGCCCGTCGGAGAGCCGTTCGCGCAGCGCTGCCGGGGCCAGGTCGACGACCTCGATCTGGTCGGCCGCACGCACCACGGCGTCCGGGACGGTCTCGCGCTGCACGGTGCCGGTGATCTCGCGCACGACGTCACCGAGGGACTGCATGTGCTGCACGTTGACGGTCGAGATGACGTCGATGCCGGCGTCCCGCAGTGCTTCGACGTCCTGCCAGCGCTTCTCGTTCGGGCTCCCCGGGGCGTTGGTGTGGGCGAGCTCGTCGACCAGCGCGACCTCGGGTGCCCGGGCGATGACGGCGTCGAGGTCGAGGTCGTCGAGGTCGACACCCCGGTGCGAGACGGTGCGGCGGGGCACGACCTCGAGCCCGGTGACGAGGGCAGCGGTCGCGGCGCGCTCGTGCGTCTCGACGACGGCGACGACCACGTCGCGACCCTCGTCGAGCAGCCGACGCCCCTCTTCGAGCATCGTGTAGGTCTTGCCGACACCGGGCGCCGCACCGAGCAGGACCCGCAGCTTCCCGCGCTTCACGTGCTCATCCTCTCGCGTGCGGGGGTCGGTCTCCGCAAAACACCGGTGTTCACCTGTCGCACCGCGGTCTGCGGGTGTTCGACGCGCGAGCACCGGTGTTTTGCGGAGGTGTCACCCACGCTCAGGACGCCTTCGCCAGCGCCAGGTTCAGCGCGAGCACGTTGACCACGGGTTCACCGAGGAACCCGAGTTGACGCGACTCGGTGTGCGACGCCACCAGCTGCCGCACGGTGTCCGCGGACAGGCCGCGCGCCGAGGCCACACGGGCCACCTGCTGCGACGCGTACTCAGGGCTGATGTCCGGGTCGAGCCCCGAACCGGATGCGGTCACGGCGTCGGCAGGCACCTGCGCGGCGGAGACCCCGTCGGCCTTCGCCAGCGCCGAACGACGCTCCTCGACGGCCGTGAGCAGGTCGGCGTTGTTCGGGCCGAGGTTCGAGCCGGAGGAGCCCTGCGCGTCGTAGCCGTCCCCGGCGGCGGACGGCCGCGACTGGAACCAGCGGTCGGCCTGCTTGCCCGTGAACGACTGCCCGATCAACGAGGAACCGACGACGGTGCCGGACGAGTCCGTCACCATCGAGCCGTTGGCCTGGTCGTGGAACGCCGCCTGGCCGACACCCCAGACGGCGAGCGGGTAGCCGACGCCCAGGACGACGGTGGCGACGAGGGTGAGGCGGATCGCCACACCGGCGGAACGGAAGGTGGAACGTGCAGATGCCATGACTAGAACCCCGGGATGAGACCGACCACGAGGTCGATCAGTTTGATGCCGATGAAGGGGACGACCACGCCGCCCAGCCCGTAGACGAGCAGGTTGCGGCCGAGGATCGACGACGCTGCGGCCGCGCGGTACTTGACGCCACGCAGGGACAGCGGGATGAGCGCCACGATGACGAGCGCGTTGAAGACGACGGCCGACAGGATCGCGGACGACGGGCTGTGCAGCCCCATGATGTTGAGCGCCGCGAGCCCGGGGAACGCTGCCTGGAACATCGCCGGGATGATCGCGAAGTACTTCGCGACGTCGTTGGCGATGGAGAACGTGGTCAGGGCACCGCGGGTGATGAGCAGCTGCTTGCCGATGCGGACGACGTCGATGAGCTTGGTCGGGTCGGAGTCGAGGTCGACCATGTTGCCCGCCTCCTTCGCCGCCGTCGTACCGGTGTTCATCGCGACGCCGACGTCCGCCTGCGCCAGGGCCGGGGCGTCGTTGGTGCCGTCACCGGTCATCGCGACGAGGTTGCCGCCCTCCTGTTCCCGCTTGATGTAGGCGAGCTTGTCCTCCGGGGTGGCCTCGGCGAGGAAGTCGTCGACGCCGGCCTCGTGGGCGATGGCGGCCGCGGTGCGGGGGTTGTCGCCGGTGATCATCACCGTGCGGATGCCCATCGACCGGAGTTCGGCGAACCGCGACGCCATGCCGTCCTTCACGACGTCCTTCAGGTGCACGACGCCGAGCAGCGTGACCGCGCCGGTCGAGGAGCGGCGCCCGACGACGAGCGGCGTGCCGCCCTGGTCGGAGATCTCCGCGACGGTCGCGTCGATGGCCGCGACCAAACCAGCGTCGGGGGTGTTCGCCCAGGCGAGGACTGCGGCAGCGGCACCCTTCCGGATCTGCGAGCCGTCCGGCAGGTCGAGACCGGACATGCGCGTCTGGGCCGTGAACGGCACCTCGACGGCGCCGTCCGGCAGTGCCGGCGTCACCCCTGCGTCAGCAGCGAGCGACACGATCGAGCGTCCTTCCGGAGTGCTGTCGGCAGCACTCGACAGCGCGGCGGCCTCCATGAGCGAGGCTTCCGACACCCCCGGCACCGGCACCACCCGGGATGCCCGACGGTTGCCGTACGTGATCGTCCCGGTCTTGTCGAGCAGCAGCGTCGTGATGTCCCCGGCGGCCTCGACCGCGCGGCCCGACATCGCCAACACGTTGTGCTGCACCAGGCGGTCCATGCCGGCGATGCCGATCGCGGAGAGCAGGGCTCCGATGGTGGTCGGGATGAGGCAGACGAGCAGGGCGATGAGCACCGGCACGCTGACCGTGGCACCGACCATCCCCGCGATGGGCTGCATCGTCAGGCAGACGATCACGAACACGATCGACAGCGAGGCGAGCAGGATGTTCAGCGCGATCTCGTTCGGCGTCTTCTGCCGTGCCGCACCCTCGACCAGGCGGATCATCCGGTCGATGAAGGTCTCGCCCGGCGTCGAGGTGATGCGCACGACGATCCGGTCCGACAGCACCCGAGTGCCGCCGGTGACGGCACTGCGGTCACCGCCGGACTCGCGGATGACCGGCGCGGACTCACCCGTGACGGCCGACTCGTCGACCGACGCGATGCCGTCGATGACGTCGCCGTCGCCCGGGATGACCTCGCCGGCGACGACCACGACCACGTCGCCCTTGGCCAGGTCGACGGACGCGACCTCCTCGGTCTCGTTGCCGGTCGCGGCCGCGTCGGTCGTCGCGTACCCGAGCACCCGGCGGGCGCTCGTGGTCGAGCGGGTCTTCCGCAGGGTGTCGGCCTGCGCCTTGCCGCGGCCCTCGGCCACCGACTCCGCCAGGTTGGCGAAGACGACGGTGAGCCAGAGCCAGACGGCGATGGCGATCGTGAACGCGGACGGCTCGACGACGGCGGCCGCCGTCGTCAGCGCTGCGCCGACCGCGACGATGAACATGACGGGGTTCCGCCACATGAGTCGCGGATCGAGTTTCCGCAGGGCGCCCGGGAGGCCCGCCACCAGTTGGCGGGGTCCGAATGCGGACGAGCGGGTGGACGGTTCCACGGCGGTGCGCGGTTCCGACTCCGTGGTCACGGGGGTGGTCATGACAGTCCTTCTGCGAGCGGACCCAGTGCGAGCACCGGGAAGTAGGTGAGTGCGGTGACGATGACGGCGACGCCGCCGAGCAGCCCGATGAACAGCGGGCGGTGGGTGGGCAGCGTGCCGGCGGTCTCCGGCACCCGGTCCTGCGCGGCGAGGGACCCGGCGAGCGCCAGGACGAACACCATCGGCACGAAGCGGCCGAGCAGCATCACGACGCCGAGCGCGGAGTTCATCCACGTGGTGTTCGCGGTGAGCCCGCCGAAGGCCGAGCCGTTGTTGTTCGCGCCCGACGTGAAGGCGTAGAGCAGCTCGGTCAGCCCGTGGTTGCCGGGGTTGAAGACCGACGTCCCGAGCACCTGTTCGCGGACCCCGGGGATCACGAGCGAGAGACCGGTTGCCAGGAGCACGAGCGTCGGCGTGACGAGGATGTACAGCGCCGCGAAGGTCATCTCCTTGGCGCGGATCTTCTTGCCGAGGTACTCCGGGGTGCGACCGACGAGCAGGCCACCGATGAACACCGTGATGACGGCGAGCACGAGCATGCCGTACAGGCCGGAGCCGACGCCGCCGGGGGTGACCTCGCCGAGCATCATGTTGACGAGCGCCATCATCCCGCCGATCGGGGTGTAACTGTCGTGCATCGCGTTGACGGCGCCGGTGGACGTCGAGGTGGTCGCGGTCGAGAAGAGCGTCGAACCGAGGATCCCGAAGCGGCTCTCCTTGCCCTCCATCGCGGCCCCGGCCGCCTGCGTGGCGACACCACCGCCCCCGAGCTCGGCGATCGACATGACCGAGAGCGACACGAGGAAGATCGCGCCCATCACGGCGAGGATCGCGTAGCCCTGGCGGTCGTCCCCGACGAGACGTCCGAAGGTGCGGGGCAGCGAGAACGGGATGACGAGCATCAGGAAGACCTCGACGAGGTTCGTCCACGCCTGCGGGTTCTCGAACGGGTGCGCCGAGTTCGCGTTGAAGTAGCCGCCGCCGTTCGTGCCGAGTTCCTTGATGGCCTCCTGCGAGGCGACGAACCCGTCCGGGATGTGCTGGGTGCCACCGATCAGCGTGGTGACGTCGGTGCCGCTCCCCCAGGACTGGACGACCCCGCCGGCGACGAGCACGATCGCGAAGACGAACGCCCCGGGCAGGAGCAGTCGGCCGAGACCACGGACGATGTCCACCCACACGTTGCCGAGCGTGCCGGACTTGCGACGGGCGAACCCACGCACCAGGGCCACGGCGACCGAGAGACCGACCGCCGCCGACAGGAAGTTCTGCACCGCCAGGCCGGCCATCTGCACCGTGTAGCCGACGGTGACCTCGGGCGAGTAGGACTGCCAGTTCGTGTTCGCGACGAACGACGCCGCGGTGTTGAACGCGAGCGAGGGGCCGACGGCGGGCAGCCCGAGGTCGCCGGGCAGGACGACCTGGATGCGCTGCAGCAGGTAGACGAGCAGCAGCCCGGCGACGCTGAACAGCAGCACGCCGCGCAGGTACACGGGCCAGGACTGCTCGGCGTCCGGGTCGACCCCGATCAGCCGGTAGACCCCGCGCTCGACCCGGTTGTGGCGGACGGGCGTGAAGACCTTCGCCATCCAGTCACCGAGTGGGCGGTACGCGACGACGAGCAGCAGGACGAGGGTGGCGACCTGGGCGATGCCAGCCCAGACGTCCGCGGCACCCACTAGAACCGCTCCGGACGCACGAGCGCCCAGACGAGGTACACGACTGCGGCGGTGCCGAGGACGGCGGCCGCGATGGTGATGCCGATCACAGCCGTTCCACCCCCTTGGCGATCAGTGCCACCACGCCGAACACGGCGAGGACACCGGCGACGACGAACACGTCGAACACGAGGGACTCCAGAAGGTCTGCGGTGTCCGCGCCGGGTGACGCGGACCGGCACCACTTGTGGTGCCGAACCGATGCTGGATCCTGCGCCGGGCCTCCAGTCCACTCCTAACGGATCCCTGACGCCGCCCTGGCGGACGCATGCACGCTCCTAACGCACACGGCTGACGCAGTTCAGACAGCGGCTGCCGCGAGTCGTCGCGACAGGTCCCGGACCGCACCAAGCAGCTCGTCGGGCCCCGAGACGAGCACCGGAACGGCCAGCCCGGCGACCACGCCAGCGAGCCCGCCCCACGACCACGATCCGAGGGTGATCCGGGCCCGCTCGTCCTCGAGCTGCTCGACCACGGCGTCCTCGGGCAGGTACGGCGTGATCCGCCGCGCATCGTCCGCCGTCGTGGTCACCGAACCGGTGCACGGCCACACGTCGTCGACCGCCGACCCCTTGAACCGCGCGGACACGAACGCGGCCGCATCGCCACCGGGGATCGGTCGCGGCGTGAAGGAGACGCGAGTCCGCATCCGGGGCGTGATCCGGTCGATGCGGTGCGTGCGCCAGTCGTCACGGTCGGCATCCCAGTCGAGCAGGTACCAGCGACCGTTCCGGGCGACGACGGCGTGCGGTTCCACCCGGTGCGGAGCCTCGTCGTCGCCGTACCCGAAACGGAAGACCTCCTGCAGGTGGACCGCCTCGCTCACCGCCACCAGGACCTCCGGGTCGGTGGTGGTCCGGCTCGTCGCGGTCACGGCCTGCACCGCGTCGACCCGGGACCGCAGCCGCGCGGGCATCACCTGCCGGACCGTCGCGAGGGCACGGGCTGCCGACTCAGCGACGTCCGCCCCCGAGGCCGGCGCCACGGCGAGCGCCAGGGCGATCGCCACCGCCTGGTCGTCGTCGAAGAGCAGCGGGGGCAGGTCGGAGCCCGCCTCGAGCCGGTAGCCCCCGGTCGGCCCACGGAGCGCCTCGACCCGGTACCCGAGGCCGCGCAGCCGATCCACGTCGCGACGGACGGTGCGGGGACTGACCTCGAGCCGTCCGGCCAGCTCGTCGCCCGGCCAGTCGCGGTGCACCTGGAGCAGGGAGAGCAGCGCGAGCATCCGTGCGGAGGGTCCGGCCATGGCGTCCATCTTCGTTGGAGAAGCGGACACGATCTGACCGCATTGCCCGACATCCTCGTCCCATGAGCATCGAAACGACAACCCACCTCAACTTCGACGGCGACGCCCGCGCGGCGCTCGACTTCTACGCATCGGTCTTCGGCGGCGAGGTCACCGCCGCCACCTACGGCCAGATGGGCGCCCTGGACGACCCGGCCTGGGCGGACCGGATCGTGTTCGGTCAGGTCTCCACGGCCGCCGGCTTCCGGGTCATGGCCTTCGACGTCTGGCCCGGGCAGCCCTACGACCAGGGATCGAACGCCTTCTACGTGTTCGTGCACGGTGACGACACGGCCGAGATCGAGCGGTACTGGGCCGCACTGTCCGAGGGCGCCGAGATCCGGCAGCCCCTGGAGCCCTCGGCCTGGGCACCGTTGGCCGGGCAGCTGCGTGACCGCTTCGGCGTGGTCTGGCAGCTCGACGTCGCTCCCGCTGGCGACTGATCCGTCCTGAGGGTCGCGGTCAGCGCGTCGGCGTCCACGTCGACACGGTGACCGCGGCCGTCACCGTCGCTGGCTCGAACACGGTGTCCGCCGCGACGTGGTGGTGACTCGGCCCCATGTGCACGACGTCGTGGACGTCCTCGGCCGACAGGTCCATCGTCCACGTCAGGTCCTCGGAGGACCGCAGCTCGAACGACGGCGTCAGGGAGTCGTGCAGCCGCCGTTCCTTCTCCGGGTCCACGCTGATCGTCGCCTCGGCGAGTTCCGCCAGGTGGCCGGCCCGCGGGGTCACCACCGCGAGCACGCCGTCGGCGTGCAGCACGCGGGCGTACTCGCTCTGGTTGCGGGGTGCGAAGACGTCGAGCACGACGGCGGCAGCATCGTCGACGACCGGGAGGCGCTCGGTCACGTCCCCGACGACGGCCCCCGCGCGCTCGTGGGCGCGTGCCGCACGCCGGATCGCGACGGCCGACAGGTCCAAGGCGACCCCGAGGCGTGGACCCGGCCGACTGCCGGCCGGAGCAGACGCGTCCGGCGCGACCACGGGCCTCCAGTCCGGAACGTGCGCTGCGTCCAGCGCATGCGCCAGGTAGGTCCCCGGGCCCGAACCGACGTCCAGCACGATGCCGGGCGCGGTGGCGTCCGCGACGATCGCGGCGAGCGCCCGCTCGACGGGCGCGTAGTGCCCGCGCCCCAGGAACCGCAGCCGCGCGTCGACCATCGCCGGGGTGTCCGCGGTGAGCGCGCGCCGCTTCGCGGGCAGGAGGGTCAGGTGGCCCTGCTTCGCCTCGTCGAACCGGTGACCGTTCGGGCAGCCGACCTGGCCGCCGTCGACACGGCCGAGCGGCTCGGCGCACACGGGGCAGGCGAGCATCGGCAGCAGGTCGTCACGCACCGGCCCAGCGTACGGGCCTCGGTAACCTGACCGGATGTCGCTGCAGCAGCTCTTCGGCCTGGACGGACGCACCGCACTCGTGACGGGAGGCAGCTCCGGCATCGGCCGAGCGATCGCCACCGCACTCGCCGACGCAGGTGCCCACGTCCTCGTCGCCGCCCGGACGTCCGCGACCATCGACGCCACCGTCGCCGGCATCCGCCAGGCGGGCCGCTCGGCCGACGGCATCGTCGCGGACCTGTCCTCCCGCGCTGGTGCACACGCACTCGCAGACACCGCCGGAGACGTCGACGTCCTGGTGAACTCCGCCGGGATCAACCTGCGGCCGCCGATGCCGGAACTCGACGAGGCCACCTGGGACGCCACGATGGCCGTCAACCTCGACGCGCCGTTCGTGCTCGGGCAGCGGCTCGCACCCGGCATGGCGGCCCGTGGGTACGGGCGGATCGTGTCGATCAGTTCGCAGCAGGCCCACCGCCCCTTCGCCGCCAGCGGCGCGTACGGGGTCTCCAAGGCCGGTCTGGAGGCGCTGGCCCGGTCCCAGGCAGAGGCCTGGTCCGCGCAGGGGGTCACCTCCAACGTCCTCGTCCCCGGTTTCGTGCGCACCCCGCTCAACGAGCGGCTCGGCTCCGACCCCGCCACGGTGGCGGCCCTCGCCGCGCGGACGCTGGTCGGCCGGAACGGACTCGCGTCGGACTTCGCCGCGGCGGCGGTGTTCCTCGCCGGGCCCGGTTCGGCCTACGTCACCGGGCAGTCGATCGCGGTGGACGGCGGGTTCTCGGTCCACTGAGCGACGTGGCACTGGCAGGGCCTGCCTGCGCCGGGGCTCGGCTGGCAGGATCGATGCGTGAAGACACTGGAGTTGCCACAGACAGACCTCACCGCCTCCGACGTCGTCGTCGGACTGATGCGGATCAACGACATGAGCGACGAGGACATCCGCTCGCTCTACAGCGCCTCGCGCGACGCGGGCGTGAACATGTTCGACCACGCCGCGGTCTACGGCGAGTGGCACGGCTGCGAGGAGCGCTTCGGCGCTGCCGTCACGCTGACGCCCGCGGAACGCGCCGAGATCGTGCTGCAGACCAAGGTCGGCATCCGGCCGACGCCGAAGGGCGCGTACTTCGACTTCTCGTACGAGCACATCCTCGAGTCCGTGCACGAGTCGCTCGAGGCACTGCAGACCGAGTACGTCGACGTCCTGCTGCTGCACCGCCCCGACGCCCTGGTCGAGCCGGAAGAGGTCGCCAAGGCCTTCGACGAGCTGCACGCCGCCGGAAAGGTGCACCACTTCGGCGTATCGAACCACACCCCCGGCCAGGTCGACCTGCTCAAGAAGCACGTCCGGCAGCCGCTCGCGTTCAACCAGGTGCAGCTGAGCATCACGCACGCCAACGTCATCTCGCAGGGCATCACGGCGAACATGGGTGGCCTCGACCAGTCGGTCGACCGCGACAACGACATCCTCAACTACTCGCGGATCAACGACATCACGCTGCAGGCCTGGTCGCCGTTCCAGAAGGGCTTCTTCGACGGCGTCTTCCTGGGCGACCGCGAGCAGTACGCCGAGCTGAACGACGTGCTCGAGGAGATCGCCGCCGCACACGGGGTCACCCCGACCGGCATCGCGGTCGCGTGGATCACCCGCCACCCCGCGCACTTCCAGGTCGTCCTCGGCACGACGAACCCGCAGCGCGTGCGGGACTCGGCGGCCGGCTCGGACGTGCAGTTGTCGCGCGAGGAGTGGTACCGCATCTTCACCGCTGCCGGACACACCGTTCCCTGAGCAGGAACGGCCCGGTCGGGTCGGGCAGGGTGGGGTCGTGCTCCACGACCTCGCCCTGCCCGTCCGTCTGTCCGCCCGCAGCGGCGAGGTGACGCTGCGGAACGCCACGGAAGCGGACCTCGACGCACTCATGGCGCTGTTGTCCGACGGCCCGATCAGCGCTGCACGTGGTGACGTCGCTGCACCGGAGGACCGCCCGCAGTACGCCGAGGCACTCCGTTCGATCTCGGACGACCCGGCGAACGCGCTGCTCGTCGCCGAGGACGCCGACGGGCGGCTCGTCGGGACGCTGCAACTCACCCGGATCCCCGGCATGGCTCGTCGTGGTGCCACCCGACTGCTCGTCGAGGCAGTGCGGGTCAGTAGTGCTCTGCGATCCGGCGGCATCGGGAGCGCCCTGATGCGCTGGGTGACCGACGTCGCTGCGCCAGCCCTCGGGACCCCACTCGTGCAGCTCACGTCCGACGCTGCACGGACCGATGCGCACCGGTTCTACGAGCGCCTCGGCTTCACCGGCTCGCACGTCGGGTTCAAGTACCGGGTCTCCGACCCTTCCGCGCGATGAGGTTCCTTCCCAGAACGCGTGCAATGCAAGGTGCTTTCGGGCATACCTGGTCAGAAGTTCCGACCAGGTATGCCCGATTCGACCAGGTACGCCCGAGACAGCCGGGCGCGCGCTAGTCGTCGGAGGCGGAACCAGCAGACCTCGGCGTCGGCACGTTCACGTCGACCGGCGACACCCCGGCGGGGTCGGCGGAGGCACCACGCACGACGTCGAACGAGATCCCGAGCATCGCCGGGTCCTCGTCGAGTTCGAGCCCGTCCTGACGGACCTGGTCCTCCGGGATTGCACGGCCACCAGACGGGTCCCACGAGTTCGCGATCGACATGCGCACGAGCATGCCCGAGCCCCTTGGCAATCGCCCAAGAAACCCCGGAGGACCTCCGGAACGGTCAGAGGTCGTCCGGGTGCAGCCGCTCACCGGCGTGCGGACGCCGGAACACCGGGCCGCCGCCGGCCTCGTCCTCGTCGTGGTGGCTGACGGGCGAGACGCTCGGGTCGGCGGAGTCGCCGCCGACGTCGGCGCCGCGGTCCTCCTCCACCTCGAGCTCGGACTCGTCACTGCCGTCCACGGGGATGGACCGGCCCTGCTGTTCGGGATCGAACGGTGCGCTCATCGACATGACCCGAGCATGCTCCCGCTCGGTGAACGCCGGGTCAACGCTGTCCGTCGGCCGCGATGAGCTCGAGCTGCGTCAGCGCCAGGTCGGTGCCGGCGGTGAACGTGAACGACGAACCCCCGCCGAGGATCCGGAACACCCGGGTCTGGCCGGCCCACGTGAACTCGGCCCCGTCGACCGCGGTGACGGCGTCGTCGAGGGCGACCTGCCACGAGTAGGACCCCGGCGATGCGACCGACACGGTGTACAGCGAGGCGGCGGGGCACGACACGTCGAAGGACACGGATTCCCCCACGGCGAGCGCCGTGACGGTGCGGCCGGCGTCGTCGGTGAGCGCCGAGGCTCCGACGGGCAGGACGTCCACCGGGGCGTCCCGGTAGCCGTGCACGTCGGAGGCCGAGACGGGACGGGTGTCCGACGCCCAGCCCTGCGGTTCGTCGGACAGCGTGAACTCGATCCGCGACGCGGCCACGACCACGCTGTGCGGGATGGTGACCGAGGTCCAGGGCGAGCCGTCGACCGTCACCGACGCGACGTACGCGCCTGCGGAACCGGGGGCGACCTCGATGACGGTCTCCGCGCCTCCCGACCGGTGCAGCACCGTCCTGCGGACCGACGGCGGCACGAGCACGTAGGTACCGGTCGACGGCGCCAGCGGGTACAGGCCGATGGTCGCGAAGACGTACCAGGCGCTCATCTCGCCGTTGTCCTCGTCGCCCGGGTAGCCCTGGCCGAGGTCGGACCCGACGAACAGGCGCTCGAGCGATTCGCGGACGATGCGGTGCGCGTCGTCGTGCCGCCCGGTGAACATCGGGAAGAACGGGATGTGGTGCGCCGGCTGGTTCGACAGCCCGAGCATGCCCATCCGGACGTCGCGGGCCTCGGTCATCTCGTGGATCGGGAACCCGTACGAGCCGGACCGTGCCAGGGAGCCGGTCTCGGGGGTCGCGAAGAACGCGTCGAGGGCCGCGTCGAACCGCTCCGGGCCGCCGTGCAGGTCGACGACGCCGGCGCCGTCGTGCGGCGCCGTGAACGCGGTGCCCCACGCGTTCGTCTCCGTGTAGTCGTCGCCCCAGTCGCGCGGGTCGAACTCGGTGCCGACCCGCCACGAGCCGTCCGGGTCGCGGCCGATGAAGAACCCGCGCTCGGAGTCGAAGACGTGCCGGTACTGCAGTGACCGGCGGGCGAACCACTCGGCCTCGGCCTCGTACCGGGACAGGTCGGCGGGCGTCCGCGCCCGCGACGCGAGCAGGCCCGCCATGACGGCCAGACCCCAGTCGTTGATCGCCGCGTCCAGGGTCCACGACATCCCCTCGTGGGTCACCGTGTCGACGTGGCCGCGGAAGGCACCCGGGAGGCTCCCCTTGCGTCCGACGCGCTCGTCACGCGGCGGGACGGTCGCGTTCCGCACCGCGCTCCGGTACGCCTCGGCCAGGTCGAAGCCGCGCACGCCCTTCACGGCGAGGTCGGCGAAGACGGTGTCGCTCGTGGTGCCGGTCATGCAGTCCTCGGCGCCGGGGGCACTCCAGCGGGGCGTCCACCCGCCGTCGTGGTGGTGCTCGACGAAGCCCTGCGCGAGCTCGCCCGCGGTCTCCGGGGTCAGGAGTCCGAGGAGCGGCCAGGCCGTGCGGTAGGTGTCCCAGAAGCCGTTCGTGGTGGTGAACGGGCCCTCGACGATCTCCGGCCCGGGCTCGTCGCGGATCGGTTCCGCCAGGACGTCGCCGTACGGGGAGCGGTGTCGCGGGGTGCCGGTCAGGGCGGTCTCCCCGGCACGGTTCGGGTAGAGGAAGAGCCGGTACAGGCCGGAGTACAGGCTCGTCAGCTGGTCGGGGGTGGCGCCGTCGAAGGACAGCGTCGCGAGCTTCTCGTTCCACAGTGCCTCGGCACGGGAGCACATGGCGTCGAACGAGCCGGCGTCGTCGAGGTTCGCGCGGGCGTCCTCGATCGAGACGGTCGAGATGCCGAGCAGGACGTCGACCGGGCCGCCCGTGCCCCCGGCCTCTCCCATGGACAGCCAGCCGCGCAGCTCGTGCTCACCGATCGTCGTGTGGTCGGCGGTGACCCCCTCGATCCGCAGGTGCACGTGGTGCGGTGGGGTGCCGGGGCGGTCGTCGAGGACGGCCTCGACGACGGCGGTGCCGTCGGTGACCGTCACGGAGACGTCGGACACCCGGCCGTGGTGGTCGAGCACGACGCTGCGGGTGCCGGTGAACCGGAACCCGAGGGCGAACTCCCCCGCGGTCAGCTCGGCGGTGACGGCGTGGTCGAGGGCGACGCGGTACCGGTGCGGGCCGTCCTGCTCGTCGTCGTGGTCGAACCCGAGCGCGCGGGCGGACCGGTCGACATCGGGGGTGTCGAGTGGCGAGGGCATCACCTGGAACACCCCGCGGTCGCCCATCCACGGCGACGGGATGTGACTCGTCGCGAAGGCTTGGATCGCCGGGCGGAGCCACCCCTGGTCGTCGAGCCGGTCGTGCTCCTGGTACGCGTACGGCCAGCGGTTGCTCGAGGCGTCCGTCATCGGCAGGCCGAACACCCCGCCGTGCGGGACCCCGACGAGCGGAGCGTTGTTGCCGCGGGAGAACCGGGAGGACGCCTGGGTGCCACGGGTCGTCCGGACGTGGCCGAGCGGGGTCGTCGGGGTCGGACGCGCGGGACCGATCCGGACGGCGTCGAGCCAGCCACGCAGTGCCGGACGCTCGCCGTCGGTGGCCGCAGCCGGCGCGTCGGAGCCGAGCCGGGCCTCCAGGCGGTCGACGACCAGCCCCGCGAACGGCGTGAGATCGACGGCACGGCGGTTCCACTGGTCCACCCACTGTTTGCGGGCCGCGTCCTGCGCGTCCGGGGTGACCGCGTCGCCGTACTGGTCGCGGACCGCGGCGTGGTCACGCAGCCGCGAGCCGTCGGTGAAGACGACGTCGAGGGCGAAGGCCGTGGCGTCCCAGAAGTGCGGCAGGTCTGCTTCCGTCGGTTCCGATGCCCCGTCGGGCAGGGTCCGCTCGGGGAACCAGACCCAGGAGAGCTCGTCGCCGGTGGCGATGGTGCGTCCGGTGAAGCCGGGGACGATCGCCCCGGCCACCGGCGCGCTCGCTGGTCGTTCGACGAGCCAGCCCTCTGCAGCCCCGAAGCCGACACCGTTCCGAGCGGCCACGGCCGTCGTCGGACCACCGCTCCGTTGCAGTTCTCGCACGGGACGAGCCTATTTGCTCCAGGGACTGGACGAAAACCCCGGCGTGTCAGTGCCGGTCGCCAGTGTTGGTCGTCAGTGTTGGTCGTCAGCCCTTGTTGTGTCCCGGGGCGCTGCCGGAATTGCCGGGGGCGGTGTCCGACGTGGTGTCGACCGCGCCGGTGTCGACCGCGCCGGTGCCGACCGCGCCGGTGCCGTCCGCGCCGGTGCCGTCCTGCGGCTCCTGCACCGGGTTCGAGGCCGGGGTGCTCGGCTCCGGGCCGACGGGCGGGTCCTGCGTGGGCTGCTCCGGCTCGGTCGGTTCGCTCGGCTGCTCGCTCGGTTCCTCGGCGGGCTGCGACGGCTGGGGCTGCTCCTGTGAGGGCTGCTGCTCGGCCGGTTCGCTCGGCTGCTGTTCCTCGCCCGGGCCCTCGGACGGCTGCTGCTCGGTCGGCGCAGTCGACGTGGTGTCCGTCGGGGCCGGTGTGCCGTCGTCGTCGCCGTTCAGTGCGAACACCGCGATGCCGATGCCGATGAGCACCAGGACGATCACGATGATCGCGGCGATGAGGGGCCCGCGCTTCTTCTTCTCCGGCTGGTCCCCCCGGACCGGGCGGGGCGCGACCGGCGGCGGGGTCGGCCCGCTCGGACCTGATGCGCCTCGGTCGTTCGCCTGGGCGCCGAGGACGGTCGTCGAGACGTCGTCGGCCGGGTTCGGGCGCTGGGTGTCCAGGACGCGGGTGGCGTCGTCGCCCGGGCGCGCGCCCCCGTTCGGCAGCTCGCTCGCCGGCATCGCCTGTGTCCGGTCGTCGGCGTTCGCCGCAGCGGCGGCACCAGCCGCGGCACCCGCTGCGCCGGCAGCCGCAGCGGTCACCGCACCGGGCATCCCGGGCAGGAGCTGCGTGGCGTTCGTCGGCTCGTCGCGGCCCAGGGCACGCAGGCGCTCGGCGGCCTCGGCCGCCGTCGGGCGCTCCGCCGGGTCCTGCGCGGTCATCACGTGCAGCAGGGTCCGCCAGGCCGTGGGCAGGTGCCGGTCGATCTCGGGCGAACGGGTGAGCCGGGCGGTGGCCGACTCGACGGCACTGCCCGGGAACGGCTGGCGGCCGGTCAGGCACTCGAGCAGCACGAGCCCGAGCGAGTAGACGTCGGCCTTGCCGGTGATCTCCTTCGCCAGGACCTGCTCCGGGGCCAGGTACGCGGCCGTCCCCATGACGGTCCCCGTCCCGGTCACGCGTGAGGCGTCACGGAGCAGGGCGATCCCGAAGTCGGCGAGCTTGACGTGCCGGCCGTCGCTCTCGAGCAGGACGTTCGCGGGCTTCACGTCACGGTGGACGATCCCCTGCGCGTGCACGGCGGCCAGGCCGTCGGCGACCTGCGCACCCAGCCGGGCGGCGGTCGCGGGGTCGAGCGGGCCCTCGCGCAGACGAGTCGCCAGGTCACTGCCCGGCACGAGTTCCATGACGAGGTAGGAGTCGCCGTCGACGTCGTCGAGTGCGGCGTCGTAGAGCGTGACGAGCTCGGGGGCGCGCAGCGTCGCGAGGGTCTGGATCTCCGCCTCGGCGCGGGCGCGCTCCCCGCGGTCGACCGGGCCGATGCGGAACACCTTGACCGCGACCTCGCGACCGAGCTGCTCGTCGACCGCCCGGTACACGGACGCCATGCCACCGTGTCCGAGCGTGCCCGTGACGCGGTACCTGCCGCCGAAGACCCGTTCTTCCATGCCCGGCAACCTACCGGTCGCGGCTGACGGCGCTCTGCCGTTCGGGGCGGGCGGGGGGCGGCGGGGCGGCCCGGGCAGCCGTCGGGTGAGCAGAAGACGTCGAGTGCCCGCGCGCGACCCGACGTCTTCTGCTCACGAAGTGATTCGGTCGACGTCCGGCGCAGGCTCGGCACCGTGGTGGAGCGCCGTCAGGTACAACCGGTGCGCCGTGACCACGAGGGCGAGCCAGGCGAGCCCGAGCGCCCACGCCGCCAGCACGTCGGTCAGCCAGTGGTGCCCGAGGAACACCCGCGACGCCCCGACCGACAGCACGAACAGGGTGCCCACGATGATCGACCACACCCGGGTGACGATGCGCGACTGCCGCAGGAGCAGCAGGTACACGATGGTGCCCACGATCACCGTGGAGTTGAGCGTGTGCCCCGACGGGAACGACGGCGACGTCTCGTACGGCGGCACCGCGTCGGACAGCGGCGGACGAGCGCGACCGATCAGGTCCTTGCCCGCGATCGTCATGAGCAGCGAACCACCGCTCGCGGCGACCAGGAGCACCAGTGGCGTCCACGCACGGCGCTGGATCGTGAAGCCGACCAGGAACCCGAGCGCGACGATCGGCATCCCGATCGTGCCGGCGATGTCGGTCCACCACGTGACGAGGGTGTCGGCCGTGGGTGATCGGAGCGTGAGGGCCCAGTCGAGGACGGGTCGGTCGAGCACCGCGACGTCGTCGGCTTCCCGGACGGCGTCGTAGACCTCGGAGGCGATCCACGTGGCGAGGACGGCGACGCCCAGACCGATGGCGAGGGTCAGCAGCAGCACCGGCATGGCGCCGAAGCGCTTGCCGAGCGCGGTCCACGCAGCGGCGACCCTGCGGCCGGCGCGGGAGCGCCAGCGGGTCAGGTCGACTTCGCCGACGGTGCGGTCGGCGGCGTCCCCGCGTTCGGTGTGCATCCGTCCACCCTGCCCGAAGCCGCCGGGAGCCGTCCCGGGCAGTGCAGCACGGCGCGCCACACTGCCACACTCACGTCATGGCTTCCTCGACCGCACTCGTCGTCATCGACCTGCAGGCGGGCGTCGTGCGTGACTGCTTCGACGCCCGAGGCGTCCTCGAGCGGACCGCGGTGCTCGTTGATCGGGCACGCGCGTCGGGCATCCCGGTCATCTGGGTGCAGGACCACGACGACTTCGCGGTCGGCTCACCGGAGTGGCAGCTCGCCGCTCCGCTCGAACGCGTCCCCGGGGAGCCGCTGGTCCGCAAGACGTACCGGGACTCGTTCGCGGACACGGATCTCGCCGACGTCCTCTCGGTGCTCCAGGTGCGGCACCTCGTCGTCGCCGGCGCCCAGAGTGACTACTGCGTGCGCACCACGACCCAGGCAGCAGCGGTACGCGGGTTCGACGTCACCCTGGTCTCCGACGCGCACACGACGACCGATGCCGAGCACGACGGCGTCGTCATCACCGGTGAGCAGATCGTCGCGCACACCAACATGTACTTCGCCGGGCTGCGCTACCCCGGCCAGCGCTTCGCGATCGCGCGGCACGACCGGGTGGAGTTCATCACCGCCGGGTGATCGCCACCGGGGGATCGCCGTTCAGCGACGACACGTTTCAGTCCTTCGCCTCCGAGTACGCCCCGACCACCCCGACCGACAGCGGGAACGTCACCGGGAAGTCCTGGAACAACAGCCGTCCGGCATCGACGGCGGCCTCCCGGATCTGCTCTGCCACCCACTCGGCATGCTCCGTCGGGGCGTGCACCACGATCTCGTCGTGCACGAAGAACACCAGGTGCGGCCCGTCCGTCACGGCTCCCGGGAACCGTGCGAGCAACCGCGAGCGCAGGGACCCCATCCACGCGAGTGCCCACTCGGCCGCGGTCCCCTGCACCACGAAGTTCCGGGTGAACCGCCCCCAGCTCCGGGCACGGGACTCGACCGCACGCTGCATCGCCGGGGTCCCCTCGACCGTGTACGCCTGGTTCCGGGCCTCGAACCACGAGTCCTCGGGCACCGGTGATGTCCGCCCGAGCAGCGTCGTCACCGGCTCGCCGCGCTCCCCCGCACGCGCGGCCCGTTCCACCATGTCGAGCGCCTGCGGGAACGCCCGGACCAGGCGTGGCACGAGCCGACCGCCCTCGCCCTGGGTCGCCCCGTACATCGCACCGAGCATCGCCACCTTCGCCTGCTGCCGGGTCTCGACCGCACCAGAGGCCACCACGCCGTCGTACAGGTCGCGCCCGTCGCCGGCCGCGGCCATCGCCCGGTCGCCGGACATCGCGGCGAGCACCCGGGGCTCCAGCTGCGCGGCGTCCGCCACGACGAGCTTCCACCCGGGGTCGGCGATGACCGCGCCGCGGATGCCCTTCGGCAGCTGCATCGCTCCCCCGCCGTCGGCCGCCCAGCGCCCGGTGACGACACCGCCGACGACGTACTTCGGGTGGAACCGTCCGTCGCGGATCCAGTCGTCGAGCCAGGTCCAGCCGTTGGCGGTGAGCAGTCGCGCCAGGCGCTTGTACTCGAGCAGCGGCTCGATGACGGGGTGCTCGATCTCCTGCAGCTCCCACTTCCGCGTGCTCGTGACCATCAGGCCGGCCCGGCGCAGCGACTTCAGGACGTCGGCGGGTGAGTCCGGGTTGAGACCGGGGTCGTCGAGGCGCTCGCGCACGACGGCGGCGATCTCCTCGAGGCGTCGCGGCCGCACCCCGTAGGGCACGCGCGGCCCGAGGGCGTCCTCGAGCAGCCGCTCGTGCACGTCGGCACGCCACGGCAGCCCGGCGTGCAGCATCTCGGCCGCCACGAGCGCACCGGCCGACTCCGCGGTGAGCAGCAGGCGGAGCGCACCGGGAGCGCTCGACCCCGCCACCGCGGCGAGCTGCGCCCGGAACTCCGCCACCGGGTCGACCTCGTCGTCGGGCGCGGAAGCGGTGAACAGGGCGTCGTCGAAGAGCTGGGCCTGCGTCGGCCGGACCACGCGGGGTTCGGCGACCGGGGCGTCCAGGGCGTCGGGCGGCGCTGCGGCGAGCGCGGATCCCCGTGCCGCGAGCGCGGCCCGCAGGACACGACGACCGAGGCGCAGGTCGACGCAGCGACCGACCCGACCACCAGCAGCGAGCACGGCCGGGTACCAGCGCGCGGTGTCGTCCCACACCCAGCGCACGCCCGGTGCGTCGTGCGCCGCGACGAAGGCCGGGAGGCCCGGCTCGTCCAGGCGGATCGGCTCGCCCCCGGCGGTCCCCGCGTCGGTCAGGGGCGTCGCGAGGACGCCGCCGTCGACGCGGCGGAGGACGAGGTGCACGACACGATCATGCCGTGCCCCACCGACCCCGGCGGACCAGGGCCGGAACGGGTGTCACTCGCCGGGTCGGACCGCCGCGGTGTCGGCGACGTCGATGCGGACGTCGCCGTCCTCGGCACGGGAGACCTCGACCCGCGGATCGGCGTCGTGCTCGTCGGATCCGGACATGCGGCGGAACGTGTCCTGCCGGCGTTCCTCGAACGTCATGTCGACGCCGTCGTCGAGGTGGTCGTGGTCGGGCTTCGTCATGCCGTGCACGGTACGCGGCCGCGGCTGCGGGCGGTCACGCGACCGGTGCCGTGCCGGTCCGCTCGGTCCAGTGCCCACCCCTCGCCCACCGGTCGAGCACGGCCGCGCGCAACCGGCCGGACGGTGCCGCGGACCGTGCGGTCGCCAGCGGCACCCCGAAGACGAACTTCGCGACGCTGGCGTCCCCCTCGGTCGCGTCGTGCTCCCCCGGCGGGACGAGACGGAAGCGCCGGGCGAAGCGCACGAGGTTGGCATCGGGACCGAGCGCGGCCGACAGCCCCGGGTCGAGCATCCACGAGCGGCACTGCCACCGGTCCGCAGCCAGCTGCGGCGCGAGGCCGCGCAGGACCTCTGGGGCGCGGGCGAGCGAGCGGTCACAGGCCACCGGGTCGAGCGGCCCGGTCTCCGGCACGTGCACACCCCAGGCCGGCGTGCCGTCCGCCAGGTGGTCGCCGAGTTCGAACTGGAGGCGCCCCACGGCCACCACACGCCCGGTCGCCACGGCGACGAGCCACTCCGCCCCGGTGCCGCGCAGCCCGTAACGCGCGAGCTTGCGGTCGACGTCGGCAACGGAGGCCTCGGCGAGCGCGCGCGGGAGGCCCCGCTCTGCGAGGGCGTCCGCGCTGTCCGGCACCGCGGCGCGGAGTGCCGCCACCAGCAGCGCGTCCCGCTCCGCGGACCCGGCGTCGGCGACGGTGGCGGCCAGTTCGGCCGCCACCGTCGCGGAGTCGTCCGGTGACCCCACGGCGGCGGCGAGGACCGCGACGGACGCGGAACGGGCCTCCGGGACGGGGGTCGCGGTGGTCACTTCAGACCGGACGACGCGAGCCCGTCCATCACCCGACGCTGCAGCACGACGAACATGATGAGGACCGGCGCCATCGCCATCAGGCTGGCGGCCATCAGCACCGGGTAGTCGATCGTGCGGTCACTCGACAGCGTCGCGAGGCCGGCGGCGAGCGGCATGTCCTCGGCGCGGGTGGAGACCACGAGCGGCCAGAGCAGCTCGTTCCACGACCACAGCACGGTCGTGATCGCGAGCACACTGATCGAGGGACGGGCCAGGGGCAGCATGATCCGCCAGAACGTCTGGAACGGGTTCGCGCCGTCCATCCGCGCTGCTTCTTCGAGCTCGGGCGGCATGTTCAGGAACGCGGTCCGCATCAGGAACGTGCCGAAGGCGCTGAACAGCCCGGGCGCGACGATCCCCATCAGGGTGTCGAGCCAGCCGAGCCCCTGCACGATCTGGTACTGCGAGATCAGGTAGACCTGCGAGGGCACGAGCAGGATCGACAGCACGATCGCGAGCAGAGCCGCCCGTCCGCGGAACCGCATCCGAGCGAAGGCGTACCCGGCGAGCGTGCACAGGACGATCTGCGCGAGCGTGCGGATGATGGTGACGTACACCGAGGTGCCGAGCTGGCTGAGGAACGGGAGTCGTTCGAAGACCTGGGCGTAGTTCTGCCACTGCAGCTCCCCCGGCCAGAAGACCGGCGTGACCGACTGCACCTGCGCGTTCGTGGACAGCGACATGATGATCTGCCACAGGAACGGGAACGCCATCGCGAACCCGCCGACGCCGAGCACGACGTGGATCCACCAGTGGCTGCCGCCGCGACGGCCGGGCCGGCGTGCCGCCCGAGGAGGTGTGACGGTGGCGGTCATCCCTGCACCCACTTCCGTTGGACACGGAACTGCACGAGCGTGACGATGCCGATGAGCAGGAAGATCACCATCGCGATCGCGGCCGCGAAGCCCTTGTCGTTGTCGATGAACCCGGCGCTGTAGAAGTAGAAGACGAGCGACATCGTCTTCGGGATCACCGGGTTGGTGCTGCCGAGGATCGCGTACAGCAGGTCGAACAGCTGGAAGCTCGAGATCGTCGTGACGATCACCACGAAGAAGATGCTCGGGCTGAGCAACGGCACGGTCACCGAGCGGAACTGCCGCCACCGGCTCGCGCCGTCGAGCTCCGCGGCCTCGTAGAGCTCCGGCGGGATGTCCTTGAGCCCGGCGCCGAGGATGATCATCGAGAACCCGAGGGACGACCAGAGGCCGACCAGGCTGACCGCGATCAGCGCGAAGCCGGGGGTCGAGATCCAGTACGGGCCGTCGATGCCGAAGTTCCCGAGGAACCAGTTCACGATGCCGTAGTCGCCGTTGTACATGATGCGCCAGACCAGGGCGATCGCCGCGGGCATGGCGACGTACGGCAGGAAGAAGAGCACCCGGTAGAACTGGGCGAACCGCAGCCCCGGGGTGTTCAGCAGGCTGGCGAGCCACACCGCGATCGGGATCCCGGCGAGGACGATCACGGTGTAGATCACCGTGTTGAGCAGCGACTGGTAGAGCTGCGGGTCACCGACGAGTCGGACGTAGTTGGCGACGCCGGTGAACGTGGCGCCCCCGAAGACGCCCCAGCTGGTGAACGAGTACCAGAACGTCTGGATGATCGGCCAGATGTAGAAGGAGCCGACGCCGACGAGCAACGGGAGCACGAAGAGCCACGGCCACCAGCCGTCGGTCCGTCGTGGCGCTCGGCCGCCGTCGGCTCGCGGCGCGGGGGCACCCCGCCCGGACGAACGTGTCGTCCGGGCGGGGGTGGCTGCGGCCGGGGGCCGCTCGGTGTTGATCGTCACGCGCGGGTCCTACTTTTCCTTGGCGAGGGCGGCGTCCATCTTCTGTGCGAGGTCCTCTGCCACCTGGTCGACGGGCTTCGACCCGTCGAAGGCGCTCGGCAGCAGGGTGGTCTCGAGGGTGTTCCAGGCGGCGGTGTTCTTCGACACCGGCAGCGGCTTCGCGTAGTCCACCGCGTCGAGGAACACCTGCAGGTCGGCGTCGGGCATCGTCTTCGTGAAGGCACTCTGCGTGCCCTCGTACGCCGGGATGACCGCGCCCATGTCGCCCTGCTGCTGCTGGGCCGTCTCGCCGGCGAGGTAGACCTGCAGCGCCTGGGCGGCTGCCTTGTCCTTGCTCGCCTCGGACACGACGTTCGAGACGCCGTGGATGACGGTCGCCTGCTCCTTGCCCTTCGGCAGCGGGTAGGCGACGACGTCCTTCTCCATCTCCGTGCCGGTCAGCGCGGAGCGGAACCAGCTGCCGCCCTGGTACATCGCGAGCTTGCCCGAGGTGAACCACTGGTCGGCCGTGGTGTCGGTGAGCTGCTTGATCGAGGGCGATGCCCCCGAGTCGATCAGGTCGGTCCAGAACTGCAGGCCGTCCTCGGAGGCCTTCGTGGCGTACTCGGACTCGGTGCCGTCCTCGTTCACGACGGATCCCCCGGCCTGCAGGATCGTGTTGTAGTACGTCGTCTGGCCGTCCATGCCGCCGGCTGCCCCGTAGGCGCCCTTCGCCTTCAGCTTCTCGGACAGCTCGGCGCCGGTCTGCTGGAAGTCGTCCCAGGTCCAGTCCTTGGACGGCAGGTCCATGCCGGCCTGCTCGAACAGTGACTTGTTGACCCAGACGCCGATGGTGTCGAAGTCCTTCGGCACGCCGTACTGGGTGTCGTCGTACGTGTACAGGTCGTTGAGTGCGCTCGAGTACTTCGACGCGTCGATGTCACCCGACTCGACCTCGCCGGTGATCGGCGCGAGCTTGCCGTTGGCCGCGTACAGCTGGAAGTTCGGCCCGTTCATCCAGAACAGGTCGGGCAGGGTGTTGCTCGAGCCCTGGGTCTGCAGCTTCGTCCAGTAGTTGGCGAACGGCGTGACGTCGACGCTCACCTTGATGTCCGGGTACTCCTCGTTGAAGCCCTTCAGGTTGGCCTTGATCGCCTTGACCTGGTTCTCGTCCCAGACGGCGTAGGTCAGCGAGGCCTTGGTGTCCTTCGGCGCGGCTTCGTAGTCGCCGCCGGAGCCGGACGCCCCGGACGACGAGGAGCAGCCGGCCAGGAGTGCGGCCGCGCCGAGGGCGGCGACGGCGCCGAGGAGGACGCGGCGCACGCCGGTTCCTCGGGTGGGGATGTGTGCGGTCATCGGGGTGTCCTTTCGCACGGCCGTCAGGAGCCGACAGTCTGGGCGGGATGCGGGGTGGAGGGGGTGGAGTGCGGGGCGTTCGAGGTGAAGTGCGCGATGGTCTCGGCCGGCAGTGGGGGGACGTCGATGGGGACGGACCCGTTGCGGAGCGAGCGCGTGGCCAGCGCGCCGGCGGCGACCGCGGCTCGGGCCGCGATCGGGGACAGCTCCGACGGTTCGCCGAACGCGACGGACCGCAGGAACTCGGTCATGGTGAGCAGGTCGGCATCGGCGTGGCCGTCCTCGACGCCGTCGATCGGGTACTCGCGGTCCCCCGCGGTGTCCCAGCCCCGGCGGTGCGTCCAGACCTTCACGACACCGCCACCGGTGTCGCCGATGTTCTCGAGGCGTCCCTCGGTGCCGATGACGGTGTAGTTCCGCCAGTAGTCCGGGGTGAAGTGGCACTGCTCGTAGCTGGCCTGCACCCCGTTGTCGAGCGTCATCATCACCATCGAGACGTCCTCGACGTCGACGACGGGGTTCAGCCCGGTCTGGGCGAGCGGCGGCCAGTTGTCGTGGGAGAACCAGTCCCCCATGAGCTCGCCGCTGCGGTCGCGTCGGTCGGTCACGTCGCCGTACACGGACAGCGACCCCATGCCGACGACCCGGGCGGTGTCGCCACCACCGAGCGCGTGGATGACGTCGAGGTCGTGGCTCGCCTTCTGCAGGAGCAGGGAGTTCACCTTGCTGCGGTCGGCGTGCCAGTCCTTGAAGTAGTAGTCACCGCCGTTGCCGACGAAGTGCCGGCACCAGACGGCCTTGACCTGGCCGATCTCGCCACGGGCCACGATCTCGCGCATCAGGCGGACGACGGCGGCGTGCCGGAAGTTGTGCCCGACGTACAGCGGCGTGCCGGTCTCCGCCGCGGTGTTCAGGACGGCGTCGGCGTCCTCGACCGTGATGGCCAGCGGCTTCTCGAGGTAGACGGCGATGCCCGCGCGGAGCAGGTCGATCGCGATCTCGGCGTGGGTCCAGTCCGGCGTGGTGACGATGGCCGCGTCGACGTGACCGGTGAGGTCACGGTGGTGTTCGACCACCAGGGCGTCCGGGTACTCGTCGTGCCCGCGCCGCCGACCGGCCGCGGTGACGTCCGCGACGGCCACGACGCGGGCCTGCAGCGACGGGTCGTCGGCCGTTGCCTCGGCCACGTGACGGGCGATGGCGGACCGCTGGCCCATCCCGATCACCGCGACGCGGAGTCCTGCGTTGTCAGCGCCCATGCTCATCGCTCCCTTGCGTGAATGTGACGCCCATGATGCCGAATCGATCATGAATGCACAATAGGCGCTCACGGATCGCTCACGCATCCGTGCCGGGGAGGGTTTTACACGATCGAAACGTCCGGACCGCTCCGGGGTGGCCGCAGGGGGCGCTCAGTCGGCGACGACGAGCTCCACGCCGGCGCTGGCCAGGTCAGCAGCGAACGAGGCCGGCACCGGCTGGTCGGTGACCAGGACGTCGATGCGGTCGAGCGGGCAGATCCGGGCGAAGGTCGACCGTTCGATCTTGGTCGAGTCGGCGACCACGACGACCCGTCGTCCGACCGAGGCGAAGTGGCGGCTGACCTCGGCCTCGCCCTCGTGCATGGTCGTCGCACCGTACTGGCCGGTGAGGCCGTCGACACCGAGCACCACGAGGTCGAGGGCGAACTCGTCGAGGGTGTCCCGGACGAGCGGCCCGACGAGCTCGTAGGACTGCCGCCGCGCCACGCCACCGGTGACCACGATCTTCACGTTGGCGCGCACGGACAGCTCGTACCCGACGTTCAGGGCGTTCGTCACGATCGTGATGCCGAACTCGCCGTCGGCGCGGATGAACCGCTCGCTCTTGCCGAGTTCACGCGCGACCTCGGTCGTGGTCGTCCCACCGTTGAGGCCGACGGTCTCCCCCGGCTGCACCAACCGGGCGGCCGCGCGGGCGATCGCGGTCTTGGCCTCGGCCTGCCGGGCGATCTTGTACTGCAGCGGGAGCTCGTACCCGGCCCCGAGTGCTGCCGCGCCCCCGTGCGTGCGCGTGACGAGCCGCTGGTCGGCGAGGGTCGCGAGGTCACGGCGGGCCGTCGCGGCGGAGATCCCGAGCAGCTCCCCGATCTCGGCGATCGACACGTTGCCGCGTTCGCTCACCAGTTCGAGCAGGGCGTTCAGCCGCTGTTGGGGGGTCATGACGGTCATCCTACGGCGTCACCACCGTCGCTCGGTGATCGGAAATGACGTTTTCCCCTTCCCTTGCGCACGATCGCTCGCTACGCTTCCTGATCATCGATCACCCGGATCGATCCGGACCCGGAAGGCTCCCATGACCGACACCTTCGTGAGCGCTGAACTGGCCTCGCAGCCGGAGACCTGGCGTGCAGCCGCCGCGCTCCTGCCGACCTTCGCCGACGCGCTCCCCCAGCCGGGCGAACGCGTGGCCGTGATCGGCTGCGGCACGAGCTGGTTCATCGCCATGAGCTACGCCGTCGCCCGTGAGCAGGCGGGCCTCGGCGTGACCGATGCCTTCGCCGGGTCCGAGTACCCCGCGTCCCGCGAGTACGACCGCGTGCTCATGATCAGCCGCTCGGGCACGACGACCGAGATCGTCGACCTGCTGCAGGCCCTGCCGTCGCAGCGGACCGTCCTGATCACGGCCGTCCCCGACAGCCCCGCCGCGGCCGTCGCCGACCAGGTGGTCGCCCTGCCGTTCGCCGACGAGCGCTCGGTCGTCCAGACCCGCTTCGCCACCACGACGCTCGCACTGCTGCGGGCGTCCATCGGTGACGACCTCGACGCCCTCGCAGCCCAGGCCGAGACCGCACTGACGGTGCCGATCGACGACCTGCTCGACGCCGAGCAGGTCTCGTTCGTCGGTCGCGGGCCCGCCGTCGGCCTGACGTTCGAAGCCGCGCTCAAGACGCGTGAGGCCGCGCAGTTCTGGGCCGAGTCCTACCCGGCGATGGACTACCGGCACGGCCCCATCGCGATCGCCCAGCCCGGCCGGCTGGTCTGGTCGCTCGGCGCGGCTCCCGAGGGCCTGGCCGACGAGGTCGCCGCCACCGGTGCCCGCTTCGTCCAGCACGACCTCGACCCGATCGCCGGACTCGTCGTCGTGCACCGGTTCGCCGTCGCCCTGGCCGAGGGACGCGGGCTCGACCCGGACAACCCCCGGTCGCTCACCCGGTCGGTCATCCTCACCTGATGGGTGGCGCAGGCGCGGTGCTCGGGGTCGACGTCGGCGGCACGGGCATCAAGACCCGGCTGACGACGGCCGACGGACTCGTCCTCGACGAGACTCGGGTACCGACGCCGCGCGACGACCCGGGCGCCGAGCGCCTCGCCGCCGTCGTCGCCGAACTGGCCGCACAGGCCACCCGACGGGCGCCGCTCGGAGCCATCGGGGTGGTGGCCCCCGGCGTCGTCGACGAGACCCGCGGCACCGTGGACCTGTCCGTCAACCTCGGGTGGCGCGACGTCCCGGTGCGTGACCTCGTCCGTGCCGAGCTCCTGCGTCACGGGATCGACGTGCCGCTCGCCTTCGGCCACGACGTCCGCGCCGGCGCCCTGGCCGAGGTCCGGGCCGGTGACCCGGCGCTCTCGCGGGGGTCGGTCTCGTTCGTGCCGGTCGGCACCGGGCTCGCGAGCGCCCTGGTGGTCGACGGCGTCGTCGTGTCCGGCGGTGGCTGGGCGGGGGAGATCGGGCAGGTCCGCATCCAGACCGGTCCGCACGCGGGCCACCGCGTCGAGGAGATCGCGTCCGCCGGGGGAGTCGCACGTCGTTCCGGCGCGCCGTCCGCTCACGCCGCCATGCTCCTGGTCCGCCAGGGCGACCCCGCTGCCCGTGCGGTCTGGGACGACTGCGTCGCGGTCCTGGCCGACGCGCTCGCCTGGACGACCGCGGTCGCCGGGGTCCACACCATCATCGTCGGCGGGGGACTCGCCGAGTCGGGGCCGCTGCTGCTCGACCCGCTGCGCGACGCCGTCACGGAGCGCCTGCAGGGCGTCCGTGTCCCCGTCGTCGTCCCCGCCCGGCACGGCGACGCAGCCGGCGCCATCGGAGCGGGGATCCTCGCACGCGCGCTGCTCGAGACCGAGACCGGGGTCCTGCTGTGACCACCCTCGTCCGGGCCCATCGCATCGTCACGGCCCAGGCAGACCTGCACGACGGCTGGCTCGTCATCGGTGACGACGACACCGTGCTGGCGACCGGCACCGGGTCCCCGATGCGCACGGACACCGCCGTCACCGTCGACGGCGCAGTCGTGCCCGGGTTCGTCGACCTGCACGCCCACGGCGCGCTCGGGCACGACTTCGCCGGGTGCTCCGCCGAGGACGCCCGTGCCGCCGCTGGGCACCACCGGTCACGGGGCACGACCACCCTGGTCGGGTCCATCGCCACGGGCGAGCGCGCGGACACCGTGGCGGCCCTCACCCGGCTCCGGCCGCTCGTCGCCGACGGCACGCTCGCCGGACTGCACCTGGAGGGGCCGTGGCTCGCGCCGGCCCGTCGCGGGGCGCACCGCGTCGACCTGCTGCACGCCCCGGACCCCGCCGAGGTCGACGCCTACTGCGACGCCGCGGGTGGCGCGATGCGGATCGTCACGCTCGCGCCGGAGCTCCCGGGTGCACTCGACGCCGTCGCCCGTTTCGTCGACGCCGGGGTCGTCGTCGCCATCGGCCACACCGACGCCACCGCCGAGCAGACCCGCCGCGCGATCGACGCCGGCGCCTCGCTCGTCACCCACCTGTTCAACGGGATGCCGCCGCTGCACCACCGTGCGCCCGGGCCCGTCGGGGTCGCGCTCTCCGATGACCGTGTGCTGCTCGAGTGCATCGTCGACGGCCACCACCTCGATCCCGTGACGGTCACCCTCGTGCAGCGCAGTGCTCCGGGCCGGATGGTCCTGGTCTCCGACGCCATGGCCGCGACCGGCTGCCCCGACGGTGCGTACACGGTGGCCGGATCAGCGGTGACCGTCCGCGACGGGCTCGCAGTGCTCGCCGACGGTTCGTCGCTCGCGGGCAGCACGATCACGGTCGCCGACGCCGTCCGCCGCGTGCTCGACGCAGGGACGGACCTGCCCGAGGTCGTCGCGGCATCCGCCGGGCGCGCGGCGCACCTGCTCGGGGCTCCGGCACCGCTCAGCGTGGGCGCCCGCGCCGACCTGGTCGTGCTCGACCCGGAGCGCGGCAGCGTCCGTGCCCTGCCGACGGCGGTGGTCGCATGATCCTCGTCGTCACCCCGAACCCGGCCGTCGACGTGACCTACCGGGTCGCCGAACAGCGCATCGGCGAGACCCAGCGCGTGCTCGGGGTCCAGCGGCGCCCCGGCGGCAAGGGCCTGAACGTCGGGCGGGTCCTCGCCTCCACCGGTGTCCGGACCCACGCCGTGCTGCCCCTCGGCGGTGACGGCGGTCACTGGATCGCCGGCACGCTCGACGACCTCGGGCTCGCCCACACCGACGTCGCCGTCCGTGGCGAGACCCGCACGACCGTGACGGTGGTGGACGACCTCGCCCACCCGACGATGTTCGGCGAGCCCGGACCCGTGCTCACCCCTGACGAATGGGACACGGTCACCGCATCGGTGGAGACAATGCTCGACGGCGATGTCGGCGATGTCGGCGGTGCCGCCGGTGCCGCCGGTGCCCCGCCCGCAGCTGCCCTGGTCGTGTCGGGCTCCCTGCCCCGCGACTCCGATCCCGACGTCGTCGCCCGCTGGGTCACCGCCGCTCGCCGCCGCGGTGTGCTCTCGGTGGTCGACTGCTCGGGCACGGCGCTGCTGGCGGCCGCCTCGGCCGGGGCGACGGTCTGCAAGCCCAACCGCGAGGAACTCCTCGAGGCCACGGGCACCGACGACGAGCGCTCGGGGGCACTCCGGCTCCTCGGACTCGGTGCGACGGTCGTCGTGGTGTCTCGCGGATCCGACGGCATCGCCGCCCACCTCTCCGAGCACGTGCTCGAGGTGCCGGCGGTCCCCGGGGTCTCGGGCAACCCGACCGGCGCGGGTGACGCAGCGACCGCTGGACTCGTGCGTGTCCTCGTCGACGCTCGCAGCGTCCCGGCCCCCGACGACGCCACCCTGCTCCGGGCGCTTCGATCCGCCGCCGCACACGGGGCCGCCGCCGTCCTCCAGCCGGTGGCCGGCGCCGTCGACCCGGCAGACGTCGACCGCTTCCTGTCCACCCCGCCCGCTCCCGCACACGACCGAACCAGGACCCCCGCATGATCACCGACCTCGCCCTCACCGGCCTGCTCGACACCGCCCGCACGGCACGCCGCGGGGTCGGCGCGTTCAACGTGGTGCTGCTCGAGCACGCCGAGGCGATCGTCTCCGGCGCCGAGCTGGCAGGGCTGCCGGTCATCCTGCAGATCAGCGAGAACTGCGTCCGGTACCACGGCGGCCTCGCACCGATCACGACCGCGACACAGGCGGTCGCACGTGCTGCCGACGTCGAGGTCCTCGTGCACCTCGACCACATCGAGGACCCCGAGCTGGTCGCGGCCGGCGTCGACCTGGGCGTCGACTCGGTCATGTACGACGGGTCACACCTGGACTTCGCGGCCAACGTGACCGCGACCCGGGAGCTCGCCGCTCGGTGTCACGCCGCGGGTGTCGCGATCGAGGCCGAGCTCGGCGAGGTCGGCGGCAAGGACGGCGTGCACGCACCCGGCGTCCGGACCGATCCGACCGATGCCGCCGCGTTCGTGGCCGACACCGGGGTCGATGCCCTGGCGGTCGCGGTGGGGACGTCGCACGCGATGCAGACCCGCGAAGCCTCCGTGGACCGCGACCTCGTCGAGCGCCTCCGCGCCGCGGTGCCCGTGCCGCTCGTGCTGCACGGTTCCTCCGGCCTGTCCGATGACGAACTCCGCGGAGCCGTGCACGCGGGGATGACGAAGATCAACATCTCGACGCACCTGAACGGCCTGTTCACCCGTGCGCTCCGCACCGTGCTCGACGAGCGGCCGGACGTCGTCGACCCGCGCAGGTACGTGTCAGCGGGCCGGGACGCGATCGCCACCGAGACAGCGCGGCTGCTGACGCTCCTGCACGCCTGACGAGCAAGCACGCGGAACAGCGACCGCGACGGTCAGCAGAGCGGGACGTTCACCGCGAGCCCGCCCATCGCGGTCTCCTTGTACTTCGACGACATGTCCGCCCCGGTCTGCCGCATCGTCTCGACGACCTGGTCGAGCGACACGTGGTGCACCCCGTCGCCGCGCAGGGCCATCCGGGCGGCGTTGATCGCCTTGTTCGCCGCGATCGCGTTCCGCTCGATGCACGGGATCTGCACCAGGCCGCCGATCGGGTCGCAGGTCAGCCCGAGGTTGTGCTCCATCGCGATCTCGGCGGCGTTCTCGACCTGCTCCGGCGTGCCCCCGAGGACCTCGGCGAGCCCCGCTGCCGCCATCGACGCCGCGGATCCGACCTCGCCCTGGCAGCCGACCTCGGCGCCGGAGATCGACGCCCGTTCCTTGTAGATCGACCCGATCGCCCCGGCGGTGAGCAGGAACCGCACGACGGCGTCGTCGCGTTCGGCGGCGGGGGCGTCGGCGACCGTGGGCACGTAGGTGAGCGCGTAGTACAGCACGGCGGGGATGATGCCGGCTGCGCCGTTCGTCGGGGCGGTGACGACGCGGCCGCCGGTGGCGTTCTCCTCGTTGACCGCCATGGCGACGAGGTTCACCCACTCCATCGCGAAGAGCGGGTCGTGGTCGGGGTCCTCGCGGGTGAGCTGCTCGTGCCAGGTGGCTGCGCGTCGGCGGACGTCGAGCCCACCGGGCAGGCACCCGCCCCTGCGGACGGACCGGTCGACGCACGACTCCATCACGCCGTGGATGCCCAGCAGTCCGGACCGGATCTCGGCGTCCGTCCGGGTGACCGCCTCGTTCGCCAGGGCGACGCCGCTGATGGGCAGGCCTGAACCGGCACACGCGGCGAGCAGCTCGGCGCCGCTCGAGAACGGGTAGGGGACGGCGTCGTCGACCGGGATCGCGGCACCGGCGACGGCAGCCGACGCGTCCGCAGCGGGCTCGGCCGCCTCGTCCCGTGCGATGAACCCGCCACCGATCGAGTAGTAGGTCTCGTCGGCCAGATCGGTCCCGTCGGCGTCACGGGCGCGCAGCCGCATGGCGTTCGGGTGCCGGGGCAGCATCGTCAGGGGGTGCAGGACGATGTCGGCAAGGCGGAACGGCACGCTCGCACCGCCGTCGAGCCGCAGGACACCGTCGCGTTCCAGTGTCTCGAGCGCGAGGACCATGGCATCGGGGTCGACGGTCTCCGGGTGCGACCCCATGAGCCCGGCGACGACGGCACCGAGCGTGCCGTGGCCCTGCCCGGTCGACGCGAGGGACCCGTACAGGTCGACCACCACGGACGCGACGGGCAGGCCACGGACGAGGGCGGCGAACTCGGCACCGGCCCGCATCGGGCCGACGGTGTGCGAGCTCGAGGGGCCGACACCGACGCTGAACAGATCGAAGACGGAGACCGGCACGCCGCCACACTAACCCGTCCGGACGGACCGGTGCTCAGCGCCGGGGCTCGGACCCCTCAGCGCGGCGACCCCGACCGCTCAGCGTCGCCGACCACCCTCGGGCGGCATCACGAACCACAGCACGACGTACGTGATCCACAGCGGCCCGGGGAAGAAGCTCAGGATGACCCAGACCACCCGGACCAGGGTGCGGGACAGGTTGAAGCGGTCGGCGAGACCGGCGCAGACGCCAGCCAGCAGACGACCGTTGCGGGGACGGGAGAGTGTGCTCATGGCGACGACGCTACGCAACGCCGCCGGTCCAGCGCATCCGGGACGCACCCCGACTGTGGTGGGGGAAACCCCCGGATCGGCCCTGAGCGGTCAGGGGGTCAGGGGATGAGGACGATCTTGCCGCGTGTGTGGCCCTGCTCGAGCTCCTCGAAGGCGTCCTGCACGCGGTCGAGCGGGTAGGTCGCGGCGACGGGTACCTCGATCGCGCCGTTCGCGACCTCGAGTGCGAGCGCCCCGAGGATCTCCGGGTCGGCGGTGTCCGCGCTGCCCGAGGCCTTCGCCCCGACCTCGGCGGCCTCGTCGAACGCGATGATCGTCTCGATGCGGTCGACCGGCACCCCGAGGGCGATGCCGAGCCGGACGTACTCCGCGCCGTGGGTGTCGATCACGGCGTCGATGCCGTTCGTCGCGAGTTCGGTGATGCGCTCCTGCAGCCCGTCGCCGTACGCGACCGGCCGTGCACGCTTGGAACGGAGCCACTCGTGGTTCGCCTCGGACGCGATGGCGATGACGTCGATGCCCTCGTTCGCGAGCAGCTGGGTGACGAAGCCGCCGACCCCGCCGGCGGCACCGGACACCACGACGGTCTCGCCCGGACGCGGGTCGACCGCACGCACGGCTGCGGCCGCGGTCGTCGCGACGACGTCGAGGCCACCCGCCACGGTCCAGTCGAGCAGGCGTGGCTTCTGGACGACCTGGACGGGCGGCACGGAGACGTACTCGGCCTGGCTCGCGCGGTCCCACGACCAGCCGATGACCTCTTCGCCCTCGTCGACGCCGTCCACCTCGGCCCCGACGGCCACCACGATGCCGGCGAAGTCGGTGCCCTGCCCGGACGGCAGGTCGCCGCCGAACGCACCCTGGCGGATCGCCGACTCACCGGGGTTGATGCCGGCGGCGCGGACGCGGACGAGCACCCGCCCGGGCGTCACCTCGGGAACGGGCACCTCGGCGACGTGCAGGACCGATCGGTCACCCCACTCGTCGAAGCGGACAGCGCGCATGGTCTCCGGGATCTCAGTCATCGGCACCGACGCTACCCCGGAGCGCGGCACCCGGTCTGGGTGGACCGCTCCATCGCTGCGAGGACGCGAAAGGGAGAGAGTGCGAGACTGAAGGTATGCCCATCCTGAACAAGGACATGCAGGTCTGCATGTCGCTGGCCGCGCGACCGAGCAACATCGGAACGCGGTTCCACAACTTCCTGTACGACGAGCTCGGCCTCAATTTCCTGTACAAGGCGTTCACCACGACCGATCTGCCCGGCGCCGTCGCCGGCATCCGTGCGCTCGGGATCCGTGGTTGCTCGGTCTCGATGCCCTTCAAGGAGGCGATCATCCCGCTCGTCGACCACATCGAGGAGTCCGCCGCCGCCATCCAGTCGGTCAACACGGTCGTGAACGACGACGGCGTGCTCACGGCGTCGAACACCGACTACGAGGCGATCGCCGCACTGCTCGGCTCGCATGACGTCGACCCGACCTCGCGCGTCCTGCTCCGCGGCTCGGGCGGGATGGCGAAGGCGGTCACGGCGGCCTTCCGCGGCGCCGGGTTCGAGCAGCTGACGGTCGTCGCCCGCAACGAACAGACCGGTCCGGCCCTCGCGTCGCAGTACGGCTACGAGTGGATCGCCGATGAGCGCGAAGCGGGGGAGACCGACCTGGTCGTCAACGTCACCCCGCTCGGCATGCGCGGCGACCAGCAGGACGCACTCGCGTTCGCGCCGGAACGGATCGAGGCGGCGCACACCGTCTTCGACGTGGTCGCGTTCCCGTCGGAGACCCCGCTCGTCCGTGCGGGGCGCGATGCCGGCAAGCACGTCATCACCGGCGCCGAGGTCATCGCCCTGCAGGCGGCGCGCCAGTTCGAGCGGTACACGGGCGTCGCCCTGACGGACGACCAGGTGGCGCGCGCCAGCGAGTTCTCGCGCGCCGAGTAGTCGACGCTCCCAGAGGGCGGACGGGAGGCCCGTGGCGACGCCGCCACGGGCCTCCCGTCCGTCTCGCGGGACGTCTCAGGCGTTCGCCGCGCGCCCGACGGCCACCCACTCGAGGCGGCGGAGGGTCTCGCGGTTGCGGATCCAGATGAGCGGCTGCATGAGGAAGTCGGGCACGTACGAGCCCGGGCCGGCCACCGCGTTCTCGGTGATCGTGACCTTGCTGCCGTGCCGGTGCGGTTCGACCGTCAGCTCGACGCGGGCCTCGCCGATGGGCCAGCCCTTCGGCTGGATGACCATGCGGTGCGGCGGCTCCCACACCAGCGACGTGGTGACGTCGTTGATGACGATCGGCCACGCACCGAACGAGTGGTGCAGGTGGGTGCCCACCTGCGGCCAGCCGGACTCCTCCTTGCGCATGCGCGAGGCCCCGACCACCCAGGTCGTGTAGAGCCAGCCGTCACCGAGCACGTCGAAGACGGCTTCGGGACGGCAGTGCAGGATGCGGACGTTCTTCGCCATGGTGATCAGCCTTCCGGGGTGAGATCGACGTCCTCCGGCAAGCCGAAGGTGTGCCGGAGTGCGCTCTTCGCGGCATGCCAACCGGCCATGCCGTGCACGCCGGGGCCCGGCGCGGACGACTCCGAGCAGAGGTACATGCCGCCGCCCATCCGCCACGGGTCGCTGGACAGGACCGGGCGCTTGACGAGCTGCCAGAAGCTGGCGGCACCAGCGGCGATGTCGCCGCCGACGTAGTTCGGGTTGTACTCGCCCATCTGCACCGCGGTGCGGGAGCTCGACGAAAGGATCGTGTCGCGGAACCCCGGCGCGAACCGCTCGATCTGGCGGGTGACGGCCTCGGTCGGGTCGACGTCCGACCCCGCCGGGACGTGCGCGTAGGCCCAGAAGACGTGCTTGCCCTTCGGGGCGCGGGTGGGGTCCACCACCGTCGGCTCCGCGCCGAGCACGTACGGGCGCTCGGCGTGCTGGCCGTTCGCGACGGCACGTTCGGCGGCCGCGATCTCCTGGCGGGTCCCACCGATGTGCACGGTCCCGGCCTTCCGCAGCGATTCGTTGGTCCACGGCACCGGGTCGGACAGCGCGAAGTCGACCTTCGCCGCCGCGTTGCCGAACCGGAAGCGACGCAGTGCCCCACGCTTCGGGGTCGGGATCTGCTTGCCCGCGATCCGGAGCATGCCCGGCACGCTGGTGTCGAACAGCACCGCCTTCGCCGGGGTGAGGTCACCGAGCGACCGGACCTCCTGCCCCGTGACGATGCGGCCGCCGTGCGCGACGAGGTCGGCCGCGAGCGCGTCGACGATCGCCTGACTGCCGCCGATCGGCACCGGCCAGCCGCGGGCGTGCGCGTAGGAGCCGAGCGACAGTGCCGCCGCCGCGGTGGACAGGGACGGCAGGTGCTGGATCGAGTGCGCCGCGACGCCGGACACCATCGCCGGGGCGGCGTCGCCGCGGAAGCGCAGGTTCCACGCGGCGGTGCCCTGCTCGAGCGCCCGCAGGCCGAAGCGCAGGACCGTCAGGGGGTGCCGCGGCACGTGCAGGAGCGCGTCGGTCGCGAAGTCGGCGACCTGGTCGGCGTTCTCCGACAGCGGGGCCATCAGCTGCTGGAAGGCCGCCCCGTCCACCCCGAGCTCGGCGGCGGTGCGGTCGAGGTCCCGGTAGGCGATGCCGGCGCGGCCGCCGTCGAGCGGGTGGCCGTACTGCACCTCGGGCAGACGGAGTTCGATGCGGTCCTCCATCCGGAACAACCGGAAGAACTCGGACTGCAGGGCCATCGGGTGCACGGCGGAGCAGACGTCGTGCAGGAAGCCGGGCAGGGTGAGCTCGGCCGTCCGGGCGCCGCCGCCGATCGTGTCGTTCCGTTCGACGACCTCGACCGACAGTCCGGCGCGTGCGAGCGTCACCGCTGCCGCGAGCCCGTTCGGTCCCGCTCCGACGACCACCGCATCAACCATGCACCGAGCCTAGGGACTCGTGACTGCGTGTGGTGTCGGTCAGGTGCGCGAGGTGTCGGGATCGGCCGGGTCGGACTCGTCCTGGTCGCCGTCGGCGTCGTCCGGCTCGTCGGCGTCGACCGGGGTCGAGCCGACCGGGTGCTCGGCGAGCAACTCGGCGAAGTCCTCGTCGAGCATCTGCTGCAGTCGGTCGTCGCGGCCGATCTCGTAGTCGTCCGCGGGGCGCTGCGCCCAACCGAGGCGTCCGACGACGGTGGTGCCGATGTCGTCCCAGGCGCGGGCCCTCGCGGCGAGCACGATGCCGTCGACGAAGTGCTGGTCGTCGCGCCGCTTGTCGAGCATGGTGGCGAGCTGCTCGTACGTGGCCTCGCGCATCCGGAGCTTCAGGTCGTCGCCCCGCCGGTAGTCGTGCTGGTGGCGGGAACGGCCCTTCTGCTTGCTCGAGGTGGAGCGGATCTCCCGCATGCGTGCGGCGTCGCCCCGCTGTTCCTCGGCCATGCGGTGGAGTTCCTCGCGCGTGGCCTCGGCGATGAGCGCGTGGTCGAAGTACCCCTGGTCACGCAGGGCGTTCGTGATGATGCGGTTGGCCACCGCGATGGTGACGGCGGCCTTCGCGATGAGGAAGCCCTCGTCGACCGCCCGCTTCAGTTCGACCTGGCTGATGGGTCGATCGCGCACGTCGGGGTTGCGTCGTCCGAACAAGGCCATGCTCCGACGATACCGGCGACCGGTGTCGGTCGGCCTGCACGAGGGCGGCGGACGTCAGAGCAGCAGGCCGTACACCGCGACGTCGACCCGCTCGGGCCCGAGCGGCAGCGCGCCCCGCAGGGTCCCCTCGTGCGTGAAGCCGAGCCGCTCGGCGAGACCACGGCTCCGGACGTTGGCGACCGCCGTCCGGATCTCCATCCGTGCCACGCCGCGTGCCCGGGCGACCCCCGTCAACACGGTGGCGGCCCGCCGGGCAACACCCCGGCCCTCCTGTCCGGCGTCCACCCAGTAGCCGAGCGATGCCTGCCCCAGGTACGGATCGAAGGTCAGTGAAGCGACCCCGACCACCGCGTCGTCCTGGCGGATGACGCAGGGCAGCGCACGGTCCATCGCGTACTGCCCGAGCAGCCGCTCGGTGTGCAGGGCGATGGCGTCGCGGGTCTGCGGATCCCACGCCCAGGGCTCGGCGGCCCGCAGACGATCGGTGTTGGCGCGGACGAGCGCGAGCACCGCGTCGACCGTCGTCAGGTCGCGCAGCGTCAGCGTGTAGCCGTCCCCGAGGTCGCGTCCGAACGTCGTCACCGTTCCGACACTAGGCACACCCACCTTCACTCGTAGCGGAGCGCCTCGATCGGGTTCTGTCGAGCGGCTCGACGCGCTGGCAGGGTGCCCGCCAGGAACGCGATGAACATCACGACGAGGATGATCGTGGCGACCGAGCTCGGTGCGAACTGCATGATCTGCAGCCCCGGCAGGTCCTTCAGGAGCGTGCCGGCCAGGACGTTCGAGATCCCGGTGCCGAGCAGGATCGCGACCCCGGCTCCGATGGCGCTGCCGAGGAACCCGATGAAGACGGCTTCGAGCGAGAACAGCGTGTAGACCTTGCCGCCGCCCATGCCCATCGCCTTCATCAGGCCGATCTCGCGGGTGCGCTCCTGCACGCTCATGAGCAGGGTGTTGATGATGCCGAAGCCGGCGGCGACGAGCGCGATCACGGCGAAGGCGTTCAGGACCCCGACGATGCCGCTGATCACCGTCTGGAACTGGCCGAGCTGGTCCTGGATCGTCTGGCCGAGGAACCCGTCGTCGGCCAGGGACTTCTTGACCGTGGTGACGGAGGCGTCGGCGTCGAGCGTCGCGGTGGCGCTGGCGTAGGACGTCGCGATCGAGTCGGGCTTGCCGATCTCCTGCGCGGCCTGCATGGCGTCGGTCAGCGCGGCGTTCGCCCCGGCACCGCTGCCGAACAGCGACTCGTTCTGCACGCCCACGACCGTGGCGGTGAGGGTGTGTGCCTTGCCCTGGTAGTCGTCGACGGCGATCGTGAGCTCCTTGCCGACGGCGGCGGAGGCGCTGCCGAGTCCCATGTTCTTCAGGTAGTCGGTCGGCAGCATCACCTGGTTGGCGTCGGTCTCGTCGTCGAGCTGCCTGCCGCTCGCCAGGTCGGCGTCGAGCTCGCCGGCGTTGGCCGTGAGCGACACGACGTACTTGCCCTGGTCCCCGTACTCGGCGTACTTCGGCGCAAGGGCGACCGCCGGGCGGAGGCTCGTGATGCCGTCGGTCTTCTCGATGGCGTCGACGTCGGACTGCGAGAGGTACGAGAACGACGCCGGGCCGCGGTCGACGCTCTGACCGGACGCCTCGGGGTCGTACTTCGCCGGGCCGCTGTCGGTCGAGGTGGAGTCCACGGCCTTCGTGACGACCAGGGTGCCGTCGTCTCCGATCGAGGAGACCTGGCTGTCGATGTAGTTGCCGACGCCCGTGCCGATGGCCGAGGTGAGGGTGATCGTGAAGGCGCCGATGAAGATCGCGATGACGGTCAGGGTCGTGCGCAGCTTCGAGCGGAAGGTGTTCGAGACCGCGGTGCGCAGGAGGTCGAGGAAGTTCATGCGGAGTGCCTTCCGTGCGTGCCGGACGCGTCGACCGCGTCGTCGGATCCGCCGACGATCAAGCCGTCGCGGACGTTGACGCTGCGGTCGCAGCGTGCGGCGAGCTCTTCGTCGTGCGTGACCACGACGAGCGTGATCCCCCGCTCGCGCTGCAGCCCGAACAGCATGTCCTCGACCACCTGCCCGGTGTTCGTGTCGAGGTTGCCAGTCGGCTCGTCGGCGAAGATCACGCTCGGCTCTCCGACCAGCGCCCGGGCGATGACCACGCGTTGCTTCTGGCCGCCGGACAGGTCGTTCGCGTCGTTCTTCGCCTTGTCGGCCAACCCGAGCGCATCGAGCGCCGCCATGCCCCGGCGCTTCCGCTCGGCTCCGGAGACACCGGCGATCTTGAGCGGGAGCACGACGTTGTCGAGCACCGAGGTCTTCGGCGTCAGGAAGAACTGCTGGAACACGAACCCGAAGGTGCTGTTCCGGGTGCGGTTGACCTGCCGCGCACCGAGCGTCGCCGCGTCGGTGCCGTCGAGCAGCACCTGTCCGGCCGACGGCTTGTCGAGCAGTGCGAGCAGGTGCATCAGCGTCGACTTGCCGGAGCCGGACTTGCCGACGATCGCCAGGCTCTCGCCCTGGTGCACGGCCAGCGACACCCCCTTGAGCGCGTCGAACCGCGTCGCGCCGCGGCCGTAGGTCCTGGCGAGGTCACGGGCCTCGAGCACGGGAGTGGTCATGAGTTCACCGTAGTGTCCGATGCACGACTGCAAGTTTGCGTTTGCTGTAGATCATGTGACGCTCCGGTTACAGTCGGGCCATGCCCGACTCCGCGACGCCGTCAGAACTCGGTCTCCGTGACCGCAAGCGCATCGAGACCCGCAACCGCATCGCCGAGGCCGCTCGGTCCCTGGCCCTCGAGCAGGGCGTCGACGGCACCACGATCGAGCAGATCGCCGCACGTGCTGACGTCTCCCCGCGGACGTTCTTCAACTACTTCGAGAGCAAGGAGGACGCGGTCCTCGGGCACACCGAGCTCGACCTCGAACCCGCCACCCTCGAGGCGCACCTGGCGGCCGTCGCGGGAGAGCCGGCGGCGCAGGCCGTCGTGGACCTGGCGTTCCTGGTGTTCGGATCGTCGTTCGGCGACGAGCACGAACGGCTCGAGCGCAAGGCCGTCATCGTGCGGTTCCCGCAGCTGATGCGTCGGCAGGTCACGCGGATGACCACGGTCGCCGAGGCGATGACCGGCGCGGTGCGCACCGTCCTGGAGCGCGACCCGGCCTGGGGGCCGGAGGCCGCGACCCCGCAGGCAGCCGAGATGCTGCTCGGCATGTGCATGACGGGCTTGCGGAGCTCGGCTCGGCACGAGGGGTCCGACCCGGAGCAGGTCCGGGCGGCGGTGGTCGCGTCGATCCGCGACACGGCGGCCCGCATCGCCGCGGCCTGAGACGCGACCACTGACGGACGGGAGGCCCGTGGCGGGGTCACCACGGGCCTCCCGTCCGTCAGATGGGTGCGTCGAGAACGGTCAGGGCTTCGTGGTGAAGCCCTCCTTGACCATCCAGTCGAAGGCGACGTCGGCCGGCTCACGCCCCTCGACGTCGACCTGACGGTTCAGCTCCTGCAGCACGGCGTCCGTGAGCTTCGGCGAGATCTGGTCGTAGACCCCCTCGAGCTGCGGGTACTCCTTCAGCGTCTCCGAGTCGATGACGGGGGCGACGTTGTACGCCGGGAAGAAGCCCTCGTCGTCGTCGAGCACCGTCAGCCCGAGCGACTTGATGCGGCCGTCGGTGGTGAAGACCTCACCGAAGTTGCACTTGCCGCGGTCGGTGGCCGTGTAGACCGTACCGGTGTCGAGGATGCTGACGTTGCGGCTCGGCACCCCGTTCGACCCCGAACCACCGAGCTCCAGACCGTACTTCTTGAGCATCGGCTTGAAGCCGTCGGCACGGGAGTTGAACTCCGACTCGACGCAGAAGGTGCGCTGGTCGACCGGCAGCTTGGTGATGTCGGAGAGCGTCTTGACGTCCCCGAGTTCCTTGACGGCCTCGTCGCGGACGGCGAAGGCGTAGGTGTTGTTCATCGGCGCCGGCTCAAGCCAGGTCAGCCCGTTGCCGGCGTCCTCCTTCTTCACCGCCGTCCACTGCTCGGTCTTGTCCGGGATCCCCTCCGCGTGGCCCATGAAGGTCAGCCAGGCGGTGCCGGTGTACTCGTACGTGAAGTCGGCCGCGTGCGAGGTCATCAGCTCACGGACCGCGACGCTGCCGGGCACGTTCGTCTCGTCGGTGACGTCGAACCCGGCGGCCTTGGCGGCGAGCACGGCGATCTTGCCGAGCACGAGCTGCTCGGTGAAGTTCTTCGACGTCACGGTGATGTGGGCGCCGGCCGGCAGGTCGTCGATGCGCTGGATCGAGCCGGCGCCGGCCTCGGGCACGAACGACGTTGCGGGCTGCAGGCCGCACCCGGTCAGGACGAGGGCGGTGGCACCGGCGACGAACGCGGCGGCTCCGACCCGGGTGCGGGTGCGGCGGGTGCTGCGGGTGCGGCGGCTCATCGGAGTCCCTTCGGTCGTGCGACCGTCTCGACCACGCGGCCGAGCCAGTCGATGGAGAGGGCGAGCAGGGCGACGAGCAGGGCCCCGGCGACGAGCACCTTCGGCAGGAACAGCGTCACACCCGTCGTGATCAGCAGACCGAGTCCGCCCGCACCGACGAAGGTCGCCAGGCTCGCCGTGCCGACGAGCAGCACGAGGGCGGTCCGGATGCCCGAGAGCATCACCGGTACCGCGAGCGGCAGTTCGACGCGCATCAGCACGCTGAAGGCGCTCATGCCCATGCCGCGACCGGCCTCGACCAGGCGGTCGTCGACGCTCTGCACGCCGATCATGGTGTTCCGGAGCACCGGCAGGATCGCGTAGAGCACGAGCGCGATGACGGCGGAGGAGCTGTTCAGGCCGAGCCAGGCGGCGAGCAGCACGATGAGGCCGACGGCCGGGGCCGCCTGCCCGAAGTTCGCGACGGCGAGCACGTACGGGCTCGCCCGGCGCAGCGGCCCGCGGGTCAGCACGACGCCCAGCGGGATGCCGATCACGAGCACCAGGACCGTCGACTGCAGGGTCAGCACGAGGTGCTGGCCGGTCAGGGCCAGGATGTCCGCCGGGTTGAGCGTCGTGCGCTCCGTCGGGGTCAGGTCCGCCGTCGCGAGCCACACCGCGAAGCCGGCCAGGACGACCAGGATCGCGATCGGCTGGAACAGCAGGCCCTTCCACGAGGTGCTCGCACCGGTGGCCGGACCGGCGACGGCGACTGCGCTCACAGGTCTTCTCCGGTGGGCATCGCCGACACCGGTGACGACGGCATGGTCTCGATCGGGTTCGTGTTCGTGCCGACCGGCGTGTAGGCCTGGTCTCCGGCGGCGGTCGCGCGGGAGCGGGTGATCGCCTCCATCACGGTCTCGACGGTGATGACCCCGCGGAACGCGTCACGACGACCGGTGACGAGTGCGGCGCCGGCGCTCGAGACGAGCATGGTGTCGAGCGCGTCGTTGAGGGTCGCTGCCTCGCCCACGACGGGCAGGCCGGGCTCGACACCGTCGGGGATGCGCTCGAGACGCTCGAGCTGGCGGCGCGACGGCCACCCGATCGGACGCTGGCGGTGGTCGACGACGACGGCGTGCTGGTGCCCCCCGGCCTCGTTCATCCGCTGCAGCACTGCCTTGACCTCTTCGCCGGGCGAGCACGTCACCGCCGACTCGACCTCGACGTCGCGCACGCGGTTCAGCGTGAGCTGCTTCAGGCCGGCACCGGAACCGATGAAGTTCTCGACGAACTCGTTCGCCGGCTCGGCCAGGATCCGCTCCGGGGTGTCGTACTGCACGATGTGGGCGCCCTCGGTGAAGATGACGATCCAGTCGCCGAGCTTCACGGCCTCGTCGAAGTCGTGCGTGACGATGACGATCGTCTTGTGCAGCTCCTCCTGGATGCGCAGCAGCTCGTCCTGCAGGCGCTGGCGGGTGATCGGGTCGACGGCGCCGAACGGCTCGTCCATGAGCAGGACGGGCGGGTCCGCCGCGAGCGCACGGGCCACACCGACGCGCTGCTGCTGCCCACCGGAGAGTTCACGGGGGAACCGGTCGCGGTAGGTGTCGGGGTCGAGCGAGACCAGGTCGAGCAGCTCGTCGACGCGCGCCGCGATCTTCTCCTTCGACCAGCCGAGCATCTTCGGCACGATCGCGATGTTCGCCGCGACGGTCATGTGCGGGAAGAGACCGCCGGCCTGGATCACGTAGCCCATGCGGCGGCGCAGCTCGTCACCGTCGATGCCGGTCACGTCGTCGTCCCCGACGACGATCCGGCCCTGGGTGGGCTCGATCAGGCGGTTGATCATCTTGAGGGTCGTCGTCTTGCCGCAGCCGGACGGGCCGACGAGCATGACGATCTTGCCGGCCGGGATCTCGAGCGTGATGCCGTCGACGGCGGGCTTCGACTGCCCGGGGTACCGCTTGGTGACCTCGTCGAGCAGGATGCTGCGCCCGGTGACGTCCCCGTCGGGCGCGGTGGTGGTGGCGGAGTCAATGCTGGACACGGATACCTCTCGAGATGGTCAGGCGGCCGAGGCCGATGAGGAGCAGGTCGAGGACCAGGGCGAGCAGGACGACGCCGACCACCCCGACCACGACGGAGAACAGGGCGTTGGCGCCGCCGAGGCGGGACAGCCCGGAGAAGATGAAGCCGCCGAGCCCGGGGCCGAGCGCGTACGCGGCGATGGCGGCGATGCCCATCACCATCTGCGCGGACACGCGGACCCCGCTCAGGATGATCGGCCAGGCCATCGGCAGTTCGACCTGCACCAGGGTGCGGAACCGGCTCATGCCGATGCCGCGCGCCGACTCGACGACGGTGGGCGGGATCTCGGCGAGACCGACGACCGCGTTGCGCAGGATCGGCAGGGCGGCGAAGAAGACGACCGTCACGACCGACGGCAGGACGCCGAAGCCGAGCGGGACGATGAGCAGACCGATGACCGCGAAGGACGGCAGGGTGAGGCCGATGGCGGACACCCCGTTCGCGACGGAGGTCAAGCGCGGGCTGCGGTAGACGAGTGTGGCGAGCACCACGGCGATGACCGTGGCGAGGACGACGCACTGGACGACCAGTGAGAAGTGCTGCCACGATGCGAACCAGATCTGGCTCCATCGCTCCACGACGTACTGGAACACGGGTGGGCGCTCCCCTTCCGGTCGGCTGAACTGCCCACAGATCGGGGCACGAGCTCGGCCAAAGCTACGCAGCAGCTGCACCCGTTGTACAACGCACACTGCGGTGGACGGCCGTTTCCCTCACATTTGCTCGGGGAGTAACCCCAGGTCAGAGCCTGGTCACCGGCCGAACCCTGGGAGAACGGTAACGATCGGTCTGCGTGCTCGGCTATGCGTCGAGGTCGCGCAAGCCGGATCGCTCCGCGATGTCGACGAGCTGCTCACGCCACCGGACCCATTCCTCCGGCGACTTGTCGGCCAGGTTGCCGTCACCGTCGCCAGCCAGGCCGTCGAGCATCTCGCGCACGATGTCGGCGTGACCCGCGTGCCGGGCGGTCTCGTACGCCATGTGCACCAGGATCCGGTGCAGCGTGACGTCCCGGTGCCCCTCCGGCCACCACGGCACGGTGCCGGTCGCGGTGAGGTCGAGGGCATCGATCGTGGCGTCGGCGTGGGCGGCACTGCGGTGGTGGAAGGCCACGACGTCAGCCATCGTCTCGTCGAGCGTGGCGTACATGTCCTCGCCGTCCTCTGACTCGAGCCAGGCGGGCGGATCCGGCAGCGGCCGCCCGAACACCTCGCCGAAGTAGCCGGCCTGCACCCCGGCGACGTGCTTCACCAACCCGAGGACGTTCGTGCCCGTCGGCGTCACCGGCCATCGGGCCTGCCGCTCCGCGAGCCCGTCGAGCTTGGCCAGCAGGGCTGCCCGGTGCTTCTGCAGGTACCGGTGCAGCGTCTGCTTCACCGCGGCGTCGGCAGCCGCGCGGTCGGGGTTCGGCGCGGACCCCTCGTCCGACAGCAGTGCGTTGCCGCTCGCCGCCAGCGTGCTGGTGCTCGCGGGGTGCACCTCGGGGACCGCGTCGACGTCGCTCATGCCCCCGATCGTGCCACCCGGAGCTCCTGCAGGCGCGTCGACTCCTGCACGGCGACCCGTTCGGCCGTCAGCAACAGGCCGGCGACCTCGGCACCGGTGCGGACGGGGGCGTCGTTCCAGCTCGTCAGGTCGCGAACGCGCCCCATCCGGATGTCCGGCGCGGGGCACCACAGCACGGGCTCGCCCTCGTCGCGGGCCAGGGCGTGCCAGACGACGTCGAGCGCGTGCTGGACCCGCGGCGCGTGCACCGCGTGGGGCCCACCGGCGGCGGACACGACCGCGCCGACCAGGCAGGCTCCGACGAGCGGCCGGCCCTGCACGTCCATCGCAGCCGCGCTGGAGGCCTTCCGCACGCGGCCGTGCTCATCGAGGTAGGCGAACCAGGCCTGCTGGATCCAGCCTCGCTCCACGACGGCACGGGCGTCGGAGAGCAGGTGGACGAGTTCGCCGAGTTCGCGCACCCGGTCGTCGACCCGTCGGGCGCGGGCGGCGGCGCGGTGGTCGGACAGGCGGTCGAGCAGGCCGCGGAGACCGCGTCGCTCGGATCGGACGGGGGCGGGGGAGGCGTCGGTGGCGACGTCGTGCTGGACGCGGAGCTCGAGGGTCATGGCGGCCCCTCCGATCGGCTGTGCACGGATGGTGCGGTCACGATAGCCCCGCGGGGACTCAGTCGTCCAGCACCGCGTCGATGCTCCGTCGCGCGACGCTCCGGAAGGCGCGTTCGTCGGCGGTCGCCAGCGCGGACGCGAGCGCGACCACCCACCCGCGTGCGCGCAGCCAGGTGGCCTCCGAGGCTGTGACGCGCGCGCGGAACGCCCGACGCCCAGGCCGATCGAGCGTCAGCCAGGCGGTGGCGAGGTCGACGGCTGGGTCGCCCGCGGTGACGTCCCCGAAGTCGATCACGGCCGACAGGCGCTCGACACCGTCCGGCGAGTCGACGAGCAGGTTGAAGGGGTGCAGGTCGCCGTGCACCCAGACGGGAGGCCCGGCGTGCGCGGGCACGGCCGCTGCGGTCCGCCACAGCGTGGCCAGCTCTCCGGCCCGGTGCACGTCGTGGTCGTCGAGTCGCGCCAGCACGGCCTCGCTCCGCGACGCGAGCGGCACCGCACGGAAGGGGTTCGCCGGGGCGTCGTCCGGGGCGGGGACGTGCAGGAGCCCGACGAACGCGGCGAGCGCCTCGGCGACGGGGGCCCCGACCGTCCGCGCACCGATCGCCGTGCCGGGCAGCCACGGCACGATGCTCCACGACCACGGGTAGCCGATGGTGGGGTGGCCGGTGCGGACCGGGGCCGGTACGGGGACGACCGATCCGACCCGGGCGGCGATGTCCGGCAGCCAGCGCTGTTCGTGCTCGACGAGGCGTGCGGCCAGTTCCCGTCGGGGGACCCGCACGGCCAGGTCGTCGCCCAGGCGCAGCACGACGTTGTCCCAGCCGTTCGCGACGACCTCGAGCGGCAGCCCGGCCAGGTCGGGGTGCTGGTCGCGCAGCAGGGACCGGACGAGCGGGACGTCGACGTCGACCTCGGCAGCGGGTGTGGGCACGGCGTCAGGCTAGTGGGCCGCCGGACACACGCCCACGAACTGGGGCCGGTGGTGGGACGGCCTTCTCGGTAGTCTCGGAGAACGAGGTGACGTGGGTGTTCCCTGGGGGGACCCGCGTCACTCCGGGGCGATGAGCGCGACGAGCCGCGGGATCTCCGGACGCAGCCGTTCGGTGACGAACGCGTCCAGCAGGACCGTCCAGAGTTCCCGCAGGCCCGCGAACAGGTCGGCCCGACGGGTCATCACGTCCGAAACGGTCTGCACGCCGGTGTAGGCACGGACGACGACCCGGCCGACCAGCTCCGGGTCCCACCGTGGGTCGATCTCGCCCGCGTCGACGGCCTGCCGCGCGAACCCGGCGACCACCGTGGTCCAGTCGGTGTACGGGTCCTGCCGGTCGACGTCGCTCGCGGCCACGTCGGTCGACAGCCGGACACCGGCGCTGACGACCACCTCGGTCGTCATCTGCACGGCCAGCCCCTGCGCCAACCACACGATCCACTCGAGCGGCGTCGTCCCCTTCGCCACCGCGGCCTCGCCGTAGCGTCGGGAGATCGCGTGCTGCTCGGCGATCACGGCGCCCGCCATGTCGGCCTTCGACGTGAAGTGGAAGTACAGCGCGCCCTTGGTCATCCCGATGCGTTCGGCGATGCCGTCCATCGAGGCGCCGACGTACCCGCGTTCGTCGAACTCCGCGGCCGCGCCCTCGATGATCGCCGTGCGGGTCGCGAGCGACCGCTGCTGCCGGGTCGGTCGGTCCTGCGCCATGGGGTCCGATCGTAGTCAGCGCACGTTGCCGCTGGGGCCCACTGGCCGCATTCGGCAGGCGTTCGGCCGGGTGCCCTACGGTCGGTCGCCATGGACGGATGGCGGAACCCTGCGCGCTGGGCACGGACGGGGCGGTGGCTGCTGCTGCCGATCGCGGTGCTGGACTGGGTCGCGCTCGCGCCGCAGACCATCGTGGTGCTCGCGTTCCTGATCGCCGTCGTCGGCCTCGCCGGCATGGCAGCGGCCCTCGTGGTGCACATGCTCCGTCGGTCCCGCGGGGCGATGGCCGCCCTCGGGGTCGTGCTGCTGCTCGGCGGCCTCGTGGTGTTCGGCCTCGACCCGTTCCCGGGCTCCTTCCCGCTCATCGACCCGTGGTGGCCGGAGTCGATCACGCAGCCGCAGCACGTCGGCAGCGCGTACTGGCAGCTCGCCGGCCTGGGCATCGAGCTGGCCGGGTTCGCCCTGCTCGCCACGCTGCTCGTGGTCGCGCTGACCGGCACACCGCGCCCCCGGCAGGACCGCTTCCGCTCCTGATCCACCGCGGGCAGCACGTCGTGCTCCGACAGCGCGTCGCCGCACGCCGCGGGCACGCACTCAGCGGCGGGTGAGCACCACCAGGGTGGCGTCGACGGCCCCTGCCGTGGGCATGAGCGCACGGACGCGCTCGATGACGCCGGCTCCGTCCGGCTCGACACGCACCAGGTCGGCGAGGTCGTCCAGGTGGCGGAGCCCGTCCAGCGTCAGGACACCCTGGGTGCAGATCGCCAGCCGGTCACCGGGCTCGAGGTCGAGCACGCCGGGCGACCGGGGGATCGACTCCGGCTGCAGCCCGAGCGGCAGGTCGAGCGGGTGCAGGACGCGCGCGGGGCCGTCGGCGGGGACGAGCACCGCGAGCCCGTGTCCGGCGTCGCCGAAGTCGACGTGACCCGTCGTCGGGTCGAGCCGCAGGTGGAAGAGCGAGCCGACGGCGTCCGCAGCCGACAGGTCGGCGGTGACCTGCGCCTCCAGGCCGACGATGGCGTCCGCCATGTCGGTGCCGGTCCGCGCCGCCACCGCACCGCGGACCGCGGCGGCGAGCAGGCCCGACGCCGGTCCGGCGGCGCTCACGCGGCCGACGGTCACGTGCAGGGCGCCGTCCGGCGCGACGCGCCAGTCGGCGACGTCACCCCCGCCGTCGTCGTGCTGGGCGACCAGGACGTCGAGGTCGTGCCCTGGGACCTCGACCGGGTCGGGCACCAGGCCGTCGAGCACCCGACGCACCCGTCCGCGGTCGATGGCGACGCCGAGCTCCCGCTCCGCCCACCGGGCCAGGACCTGCAGCAGGCCGACGTCCTCCGGCGAGAACGTGCGCGGCACGGCGTCCATCAGGCACAGCGTGCCCACCCGGGTCCCGTCGGCCATGGTCAACGGTGCGCCGGCGTAGAACCGGATGCCGTGCTCCGCCACCGCCGCGGTGTCGGCGAACCTGGCGTCGAGCGACGCGTCGGGGATCACCATCGGTTCGCGGGTGAGCACCGTCGACGCGCAGAACTGCTCGCTGGCGGGGACGCTCGATCCCTGGTGCCAGCCGAAGGTCGACTGCGTGGTGACGAGGTCGTGGTGGACGAGGTTGAGGAAGGTCAACGGGACGTCGAACGCCTCGTGGGCCATGCGGGTGATGCGATCGAAGCGCTCCTCGGGTCCTGATCCCAAGATGGCGAGTGCCTCGATCACCGCGGTGCGTCTGTCCGCACCGTCGAGATGGTTGGTCACCCGACCTGTCTACCCCCATCGTCGGACAGGAACCAGTCCCGCGGGTGGGGGTCGGCGGTCAGCTCGCGGCGCTCGGACACCGGGGCGGCCCAAGCGGCGGCGTTCGAGAGCACGCGCTGGATGTCCGGGTGGTGGTAGACGGGGTACTCCTGGTCACCCGGCGAGAAGTAGAAGACCTTGCCGAGCCCCCGGTGGTAGGCGACCCCGGAGCGGAAGACCTCGCCACCGGCGAAGGTCGACAGGAACACCTCTTCGTCGGGGCGCGGGATGTCGAAGTACTCCCCGTACATCTCCTGCCGGTCGATGACGATCGGGTGCGGGACCCCGGCGGCGATCGGGTGCTCGGGCGCGACGGTCCAGACGAGTTCGCGCTCGCCGTCGTTCCGCCACTTCAGCGAGCACGTCGTGCCCATCAGGCGCTTGAACGGTTTCGAGTAGTGACCGGAGTGCAGCACCACCAGGCCCATGCCGGCGTGCACGGCGTCGACGACCAGGTCGACGACGGCGTCGCTCACCTCGTCGTGGGCGGCGTGCCCCCACCAGAACAGCACGTCCGTGGTGGCCAGGCGTTCGGCGGTGATGCCGTGGTCGGGTTCCTGCAGGGTGGCAGTGGAGACGTCGGCCCCGGGCTGCAGCTGCCGGAGTGCCTCGGCGATCACGGCGTGCATGCCGTCGGGGTATTGCCCGACGACCGTCGCGTCACCGCGGGTCTCGTGCACGTTCTCGTTCCAGACGACGATGTTCAGGGGACGGTTCTCGGTCGACGGCGACATGGAACCAACGCTACCCGTGATCGGATTGCGAAGACCCTGGCGTTTTCTGATCGTTTGTTCTAGCTTCAGATCACAATCGCGCAGGACGGCGGCGCCAGGGGGCGCCGATCACCGTCCGCGCCGAGGACAGGGGCTCGTCCGATGCAGCACCGCACCATCACCACCGTCGCGCTCGCGACGGTGCTCGCACTCGCCGTACCGACCGCCGCATGGGCATCGCCCACCGGCCATCACAAGAAACAGACCACGACCAGTTCGACCGTGACCTACGCGGCGAGCGACGCCGTCATCCCGAACCCCTCGCGCGGGTTCGACCACACCACCGAGACGCACTACCGCGCCGACGGCACCGGGTACACGCCGCTCGACGCCGCGACGCTCCGCGGCTACCGCGCCGAGGGGGTCACCCAGATCGTCCGGGTGTTCTACATGGAGGCGTTCGCCCAGCAGCAGCGCCTCAGTCCGGCCTGGCTGCGGCTCGTGCAGCGCGACTACGACACCGCACGTGCGGCAGGGGTGGGCGTGATCACCCGATTCGCGTACGTGCAGGGCGGCGCGTACCCGTACTCGGCGCCCTACGGCGACGCCGACCTGCCGACCGTGCTCGCGCACATCCAGCAGCTCACCCCGACGCTCCGCCGGAACGCCGACGTCATCCCGACCCTGCAGCAGGGGTTCATCGGGCTCTGGGGCGAGGGCTACTACACCGACCACTTCGCCAGCGACCCGGCGAACCCGGGCGTGCTGACCGAGGCCGACAAGGACGCCCGACGGCAGGTCCTGCAAGCCGAACTCGCGGCCCTGCCGTCCAGCCGCTCGGTCCAGGTCCGCACGATGCAGATGAAGCAGGACGCACTCCGCACGCCGTCCGGCACGGCCGGGGCGCTCACCCCGGAGCAGGCGCACGACGGGTCGGCAGCGTCGCGCATAGGGCACCACAACGACTGCTTCCTCGCCTCGCCGGACGACTTCGGCACGTTCCTGAGCGACCCGCTGTCACTCGACCAGGACTACCTGGCCGCCGAGTCGCGGTACGTCCCCGTCGGTGGCGAGACCTGCGCCGTGAACGCGCCGCGGTCCGAGTACCCGTCCGCCTCGGCCGAGATGGCGAAGTACCACTACAGCTACCTCAACCTGGACTACAACAAGGACGTCCTGGCGACCTGGGGCGCGGACGGCGTGGCCGACGCCGCGAAGAAGCTCGGCTACCGCTTCACGATGACCTCGAGCACCGTCACCACCGGTCGCACGCCGTCGGTCGCGGTGTCGGTGCGGAACGACGGCTGGGCGGCGCCGTACAACAGCCGCCCGGTGCAGCTCGTGCTGACCGACGGGCACCGCCGGGTCACCGTGCCGGTGCGCGCCGACGCGTCGTCGTGGCAGCCGGGCCGGACCGTGACCGTCCGGGCGTCGCTCGCACACCTGCCGAAGGGCCGCTGGGACGTCGCCCTCGGCCTGCCGGCGCCCGAACGCTCGGTGGCGTCGAACCCGTCCTTCGCGATCCAGACGGCGAACACCGGCACGTGGGACGCACGCGCCGGCGTGAACCGCCTGGGCCAGACGGTGGTCGTGCGGCACTGACCCGACGTCGAGGGTGCCCCGGGTCGATCCGCCCGGGGCGCCCTGCTGTCTGTCAAGCAGGGTCCGCCACGATGGTGGCCATGACCCCACGCTCCCTGTTCCGCGCCGCCGCGGTCGCCGAACTCGTGACCTGGACCCTGCTGATCATCGGGATGGTGCTCAAGTACGGCCTGGACGCCGGCGACTGGGGCGTCCGCATCGGCGGCGGCGTGCACGGCTTCGTGTTCCTGGCGTACCTGGTGGTCACGACGGTCGTCGCCGTGAACCAGCGGTGGTCGTTCGGGGCACTCGTGCTCGGCTGGGCCAGTGCCGTCGTGCCGTACGCGACGGTGCCGTTCGAGGTCGCGGTCGCCCGCCGCGGCATGCTCGAGGGATCGTGGCGCCGTTCGCCGGACGCCCACTCGGGCTTCTGGGACCGCCTGCTGTTCTTCGTGGTGCGTCGCCCCGCGGTGGCCGCCGGCATCGGGGTCGTGGCCGTCGCCCTGGTCTTCACCGGGCTGCTGGCCGTCGGCCCGCCCGTGCCGTCCCGCGGCTGACGCCACGCGCTTCCCCCGTGTCACTTCGTGAGCAGGAATGGTCGGGTTTCGTGGTGCGGACGCGACCATTGCTGCTCACGAAGCGCGGCCGTGGTCGCGACCACACACGGACGGGCGCATGACCGCGCTCGTCTTGGCGTCATCGGGGCGGTAGTAGCCGCCGATGTCCGCCGGGTGGCCCTGCACCGAGACGAGCTCGTCGACGATGGTGTGCTCCTGCTCACCGAGCTTCGCCGCGAGGTCCGCGAACGACGCCGCGAGCTCGGTGTCCTGGGTCTGCGCCGCGAGCTCTTCGGCCCAGTACTTCGCCAGGTAGAAGTGGCTGCCGCGGTTGTCGATCGAGCCGAGCTTCCGACCAGGGGACTTGTCCTGCTCGAGGAACGTCCCGGTGGCACGGTCGAGGGTCTCGCCCAGGATCTTCGCCCGCTCGTTGCCCGTCACACCGGCGAGGTGCTCGAGGCTGACCGCCAGTGCGAGGAACTCGCCCAGGCTGTCCCAGCGCAGGTAGTTCTGCTGCACGAGCTGCTGCACGTGCTTCGGCGCGGAACCACCGGCACCGGTCTCGAACAGGCCGCCACCGCCCAGCAGCGGGACGACGGAGAGCATCTTCGCCGAGGTGCCGAGCTCCATGATCGGGAACAGGTCGGTCAGGTAGTCGCGCAGGACGTTGCCCGTGACCGAGATGGTGTCCTCGCCGCGGCGGATCCGCTCGAGTGAGAAACGCATGGCGTCCTCGGGCGCGAGGATCTCGATCCGCAGGCCCTCGGTGTCGTGCTCGCCGAGGTACTGACGGACCAGCCCGATGAGGTTCGCGTCGTGGGCGCGGGTCTCGTCGAGCCAGAACACTGCGGGCGTCGAGGAGGCACGCGCGCGGGTGACGGCGAGCTTCACCCAGTCGCGGATGGCGACGTCCTTGGTCTGGCAGGCGCGCCAGATGTCGCCGGGCTCGACGTCGTGCTCGATGACGACGTCACCCGAGGCGGTCGTGACGCGGACCACACCGGCGCCGGGGAGCTCGAAGGTCTTGTCGTGCGAGCCGTACTCCTCGGCCTTCTGCGCCATCAGGCCGACGTTGGGCACGGAGCCCATCGTCGACGGGTCGAAGGCGCCGTGGGCGCGGCAGTCGTCGAGCACGGCCTGGTAGATGCCGGCGTAGCTCGAGTCGGGGATGACGGCGAGGGTGTCGTGCTCGTCGCCGTCCGGGCCCCACATGTGGCCGGAGGTGCGGATCATCGCGGGCATCGAGGCGTCGACGATGACGTCGCTCGGCACGTGCAGGTTCGTGATGCCCTTGTCCGAGTCGACCATGGCGAGCTCGGGGCCGTCGGCGATGCCCTGCTTGAAGGCACGCTCGATCTCGGCGCCGTTCGGCAGCGCACCGAGGCCGGCGAGGATCGAGCCGAGGCCGTCGTTCGGGGTCAGGCCTGCGGCGGCGAGGTCGGCGCCGTAGCGCTCGAACACCGACGGGAAGAACGCCTTGATGACGTGCCCGAAGATGATCGGGTCCGAGATCTTCATCATCGTGGCCTTGAGGTGCACGGAGAACAGGACGTCCTCGGCGGCGGCGCGCTCGATCTGCTCCCGCAGGAACGTCTCGAGGGCGGCCACGTGCAGCACGGTGCCGTCGACGACCTCGCCCTGCAGCACGGGGATCGACTGCTTGAGGACCTGCTCGGTGCCGTCCTCGGCCACGAAGGTGATCGTCAGGACGTCGTCGGCGGGGGCGATCCAGGACTTCTCGTTCGACCGGAAGTCGTCGACGCCCATGGTGCTGACGTTCGTCTTCGAGTCACGCGACCAGGCGCCCATGCGGTGCGGGTGCTTGCGGGCGTAGTTCTTGACGGACAGGGGTGCGCGGCGGTCGGAGTTGCCCTCGCGCAGCACCGGGTTCACGGCGCTGCCCTGGACGCGGCCGTAGCGGGCGCGGACGTCGCGCTGCTCGTCGGTCGTGGCCTCGTCCGGGTAGTCGGGCAGGTCGTAGCCCTGCGCCTGCAGTTCCCCGATCGCGACCTTGAGCTGTGGGATCGACGCCGAGATGTTCGGCAGCTTGATGATGTTCGCCTCGGGGGTCTTCGCCAGGTCGCCGAGCTCGGCGAGGGCGTCGTCCAGGCGCTGCTCGTCGGTGAGCCGCTCCGGGAACTGGGCGATGATCCGGCCGGCGAGCGAGATGTCGCGGGTCTCGACGTCGACACCCGCGGTGCCGGCGAAGGCCTGGATGACCGGGAGGAAGGAGTGGGTGGCGAGGAACGGCGCCTCGTCCGTGAGGGTGTAGATGATCTTGGCCATGCTGGCGGGTACTCCCTTGTTCGACCGTCGGTACGTCCACGGTACTCGTGGCGCAGGATGTCTCGACATCAAGATACATGCCCCCTGCCTCCGCGCGGCAGATGCTCGGTCGACACCCTGGAGGCGCACTGTCGACACATAGGAACGGTGCGTGGACTGGTCTCCCGCAGCACCAGAGCGAGGGAGAGCGCGCATGACCACCACACGGCAGACCCCGGACGACTTCGGCTGGACCGCGGAGGACCTGCGGTCCGCCTACGCCTCGGACGGTAGCGGCCCGTACCGGTACGCGCCGGACGGCTCCGGCCCGTTCTCGTACGACCCCGACGGCTCCGGCCCCTGGCTCGTCGGCCCTGAGCCCCGACGGAGCGCCAAGCGGTTCGCGCCGCGTCAGCGTGGCAGCCGATCGCGGTTGCAGCGGATCGGGACGGCCTGCACAGCCGGTGGGCTGGCGCTCGTGCTCGCCGTCGGCAGCGTCTCCGTCGTCGCGCACACCGCTCCTCCACACCCGTCGGTGCAGGCGAGCGCCGTCCACAGTTCTGAACCCGACGGAGCCTGATCCGGCCGGTGGTGCCACCCTGGACCGGTGACCGAACTCCTCGTCGTGGGCGTCATCGCCCTGATCGCCATCGCGGGCGCGGCCGTGCTCGGCCCCCGCATCGGGATCGCGGCACCGCTCGTGCTCGTCGTCATCGGCATCGTCGCGAGCCTGATGCCCTTCATCCCCCACGTGGAGATCGAACCGGAGTGGATCCTCGCCGGGGTCCTGCCGCCGCTGCTGTACTCGTCGGCGGTGTCGATGCCGTCGATGAACTTCCGGCGCGAGTTCGGCGCGATCAGTGGCCTGTCGGTCCTGCTCGTCGTCGCGTCGAGCCTGGTGCTCGGGCTGTTCTTCGCCTGGGTGATCCCGGGCCTCGGCTTCTGGTGGGGCATCGCCCTCGGCGCGATCGTCAGCCCGACCGACGCCGTCGCCACCTCGATCGTCAAGCAGACCTCGGTGTCACGCCGGGCGATCTCGATCCTCGACGGCGAATCGCTGCTCAACGACGCCACCGCGCTCGTGCTCCTGCGCACCGCCATCGTCGCCGCTGCCGCGTCGTTCTCGTTCTGGGGGGCGCTCGGCGACTTCGCGGGCGCCGTGGCAATCGCTGTCGTCATCGGGTGGTTCGTCGGCTGGCTGAACGTGTTCGTCCGCGCGCGCGTGCCGAGTGCAGCGGTGAACACGGCGCTGTCCTTCGCGGTGCCGTTCGTCGCGGGGGTCCCGACCGAGCACTTCGGCGGGTCAGGACTCGTGGCCGCCGTCGTCGCGGGCCTGTTCACCGGGATCGTCGGGCCGCGCAAGCTCCCGCCGGGGCATCGGCTGTCGGACGCCCAGAACTGGCGGACCATCGAACTCGTGCTCGAGGGCGCGGTGTTCCTGACGATGGGACTCGAGCTCGCGACCATCCTCGGCGACGTGCAGGACGAGCACACAGGTGTCGGACCGGCCCTCCTCATCGCCGTCGGAGCCCTCGTGCTCACCGTGCTCGTGCGGGCCGCGTACGTCGTGCCGCTCCTGCTCGGCCTGTCCGCGAGCGCCAAGCGCGGCGAGCGGATGCAGGAGCGCTTCGCCGAGATGCACGCTGGCGACCGCGACGCGATGAGCGAGGTGATCCGCGAGCACCGGCCGGGCAACCGCGCCCCCTCGCAACGAGAGCTCGACCGGTTCACGACGCGCGTCCGCCGCACCCTGGCGCACATCGCGTACTACACGAAGGCGCCGCTGGGCTGGCGCGAGGGCACCGCCGTGGTCTGGGCGGGGATGCGCGGGGCCGTGACCGTCGCAGCTGCGCAGACCCTGCCCGAGGACACCCCGCAGCGATCGCTCCTGGTGTTCGTCGCCTTCGCGGTCGCACTGCTGTCCCTGGTGGTCCAGGGCGGCACGATCGGTCCCCTGCTCCGACGCATCGCCGCCCCCGCACCGGACACCGCCGCGAAGGACACCGAGGAACGACAGCGCCTGCTCGAGCTCATGCGCAGCGCGGCCGAACAGGTACCGCGCACCGGTGGACAGCCCCCGGCCTCACGCGAAGAACTCGAGGCGGCGGACCCGGCCGAGCTCCGCGCCTGGATGGGGCGCGAGAAGGCGCGGCGTCTCGCGGTCCTCCAGGCGCAGCGCTCCGCGATCCTCGACGCCCGCGACGACGGCACGTTCGACGCCGAGGTGCTCGAGTCGATGCTGCAGAACCTGGACGCCGAGCAGATCGCCCTCGAACTGCGGGGCGCACCGACCCGGTGACCTGCTCCGCGGGCGGCTCAGTCGCCGATCGAGACACGGAACACCCGGACGCCGGCGGCACGGAGCCCGGCGAGCCCGAGCCGCATGCGCAGGGGCCGGAAGGGCCGGCGGAACCCGGACGGCGCCGACGCGGCATCGATCTGGTGCAGGACCTCGGCGGTCAGAGTCCGCTCGAGCTTCGGCGCGAGCCGTGTCACCCCGGAGACCGTGACGACGATGCGGACGGCGTGCGGCGCGAGCATCGGCGCGATGAGCTCGGCAGCCGCCTGCGCCCGGTGGAACGCGGGGTCGTCACCGGGGCGACGGATCGCGATGACGGCCAGCGCGGCATCCCACGTCTCCTCGGGGTCCGGCAGGTCGTCGACCCCGATGACCCGCATCCGCGCGGCGTCGATCCCGGCGCGCACCGACGCGGCCCGGAGCACGGGCAGGAGTTCCTGGGTTCCGGCCAGCACGACGTCGGCCGAAGCCAGGTCGACCGTTCCGTACCGCTCACGCGGCGATCGGGCCATGGTGCGGGTCCTTCCGTCGCTCTCCCCTGACCGTACCGATCGGCGGGGCTCGGGGGACGCCGCAGCCCACGGTGATCAGGGGCCTCCCAGCGCACTCGGTAACGAAAAGATCACGGAAGGCCCTGTACAAAGCGACAGAGTCGTGCAGAATGGTGGGCGGCCATGACGACTGCACCCGAACTCGACCAGCACCCGGAGACCCCGGTGGTGCACCTGTCCCGTCGCGCTGCCCTCGAGGCCGAGCGCGCAGCAGCCCGCGGGTCGCAGCGTCGCAGCAAGGCAGCTCCGGTCGCCAAGGTCGCGAAGGTCGCCGAGCCCGATACGGCAGCTCCGGCCGCGAAGGCCTCCAAGCCCGAGAAGCCGGCCAGGGCAGCGAAGGTCGCCAAGCCGGCAAAGGCCGCGAAGCCCGCCAAGGCGCCGAAGGCCGCGAAGCCCGTCCTCGTCGCGACCGCGTCCTCGACCACCGAGCCGGCCGGCCGCCGCTCCGCAGCCGCACGCGCCACCACCGAGCACGTCGACGACCGCATCCAGCGCGTCGTCCGTCGCCCCGCACCCAAGGTGACCCGCGTCGCCAGCGCACCCCGGGCCTCCCGGTCGGCCCGCGCCGGTCGCATCACGCTCACCAGTGCCGCCGCCGCCATCGCGATGTTCGCCGCGTCGGCGATGCCCGCCCACGCCAGCGCCGGTACCTCGATGGCCACCTCGACCATCGCGCCGATCGTGCGCACCCAGGACTACGCCGTGACCCAGGCGGTCACGGCCGCCGGGTTCGACCGCGACGGGTTCACCGTCGGTGGTGGCTCGACCGTCACCACGAAGACGGCTGGTTCCGCCGACACCGCGGCGACCGTCGGTGGCGCCGTCTCGTTCGGCGGCGCGGTCCGCTCGCCGTTCCCCGGCCCCGTGCAGATGAGCTCCGGCTTCGGCTACCGCTCGGCACCGTGCGGTGCGTGCTCGTCCCTGCACCAGGGTCTCGACTTCACCCCGGGCATGGGCACGCCGATCGGCGCCGTGGCCGCTGGCAAGGTCCGGGTCTCGGGCACGTACTTCTCGTACGGCAACGCGGTCATCATCGACCACGTGATCGACGGTCGCCAGGTGTCCACGCTCTACGGTCACATGATCCCGGGCTCGTCGCCGCTCAAGGTCGGTGACACCGTCGCTGCGGGTCAGTTCATCGGGCTCGTCGGGTCGTCCGGCGTCTCGACCGGTGCGCACCTGCACCTCGAGGTCCTGATGGACGGCGTCACGCCGATTGACCCGAAGGCGTGGCTCGAAGCCCGCATCGGTCGCTCGCTCACCCTGTAGCGACCGACTCCCGCAGGGCCCGTCCCGGATCGACGCAGAACCCACAGCCGCTGCCGAGCGGCAGCACGGTGATGTCCCAGTTGTCCTGTGCAGACTCACAGGCATGGACGATCACCACAGACCGCCCGCCCGTCGTCGATCCGAGGCGGCTGCCCGCTGATGGGTGCCGACACCTGGATCGCCTTCGGGCTCGTCATCCTCTTCGTGCTCGTCGGCGGGGTCTTCGCGGCCGCCGAGATCGCACTCGTCTCCCTCCGCGAATCCCAGCTGCAGCAGCTCGAACGCCGTGGGCCCCGCGGGATGCGGGTCGCGGAGCTCGGACGTGACCCGAACCGGTTCCTGTCCGCGGTGCAGATCGGTGTGACCGTCGCCGGGTTCTTCTCCGCTGCGTACGGGGCTTCCTCGATCGCACCCGACGTCGCACCGCTGTTCCAGGGACTCGGCCTCGAGCAGGGCTCCGCCGAAGCCGTCGCACTGGTGCTCATGACGCTCGTCATCGCGTACCTGTCGCTCGTGTTCGGCGAGCTCGTGCCGAAGCGCCTCGCCCTGCAGCGTGCCGAGGGCTTCTCGATGGCCGTCGCCCCCACCCTGGAGCGCTTCGCGGTGCTGATGCGGCCGGTGATCTGGCTCCTCTCGAAGTCCACCAACACCGTCGTGCGACTGCTCGGCGGAGATCCGAACGCCCGCAGCGAGTCGATGAGCACCGAGGAGCTCCGCGGCCTGGTCGACGAGCACGCCGGCGTCGACGAGCAAGGACGCCGGATCGCCCGCAGTGCCCTGGACGCCGGTGACCGCATCCTGCGGGAGTCGATGCGCCCCTGGTACGACGTGTCGACGCTGGACGCAGGACTCTCCGTCGCCGAGGCCACCGACCAGGCCATCGCCGCCGGCCACACCCGGTACCTCGTGACCTCCGGCGGACGTGACGAGGTCCAGGGCTTCGTGCACCTCCGCGACCTGCTGCGTCCGGTCGACCCCGCGGCCCCGGTCGCCACACTCGTCCGGCCGGTGCTCGCCCTGCCCGAGACGAAGTCGCTGTCGAGCGCGATCGCGGACATGCGAACCGACGGACACCAGATCGCCCTGGTGGTCGACGAGTACGGCGGCAGCGCGGGCATGGTCACGCTCGAGGCGCTGCTCGAGGACCTCGTCGGCCGCATCCGCGACGAGTGGGACACGACGGAGCACGACGAGTCCGTGCTCGCGCACGACGGCGTCGACGGAGCCACCGTGCTCGAGGACCTGGCTGCGGACGGCGGCCCCGTCCTGCCGGACGGCGACTACGAGACCGTGGGTGGGCTCGTGCAGGTGCAGCTGGACCGCGTGCCCGAGGTCGGTGACGTCGTGCTGATCGGCGGCCACCGCCTCGAGGTGACCGCCATGGACGGTCACCGCGTCGCGCGGGTGCGCATCGGAGCCGACGCCGCACCCTGAGCGCGGGACGGGGCGGGGGAAGCCCGTGGCGGCAGGCGGTCGCAACACCCCGCGGGGCGCCGGCGAGCGGTCACAGGCCGTCGCCTGCGGCGCCACCAACCGACAGGTTGCGACCACCCGGCGGGCGGCACGCGACGTGTCGTGACCGGTCGGGCACGGCCGGTCACGCAACGGAACGCGACCAGACGCGGGACGGGAGGCGCGTGGCGGGGCCGCCCCGCGCCTCCCGTCCGCTCCGGGCGGTCGCAACACCCCGCGGGGTGCCGGACGAGCGGTCACGGGCCGTCGCCTGCGGCGCCACCAACCGACAGGTCGCGACCACCCGGCGGGCGGCACGCGACGTGTCGTGACCAGTCAGCGACAGCCGGTGGCCCCGCCGCGGCCCTGCCGCCTGCCGGACGCACGGCCCGGGCACGTACGCTCGTCGCATGGGTATCGACGTGCGCAACGAGATCCGCGACTTCCTGTCCTCCAGGCGGGCGCGGCTCACCCCCGAGCAGGTCGGCATGCCGTCGTTCGGCGGCGGGGTCCGACGCGTGCCCGGGCTGCGTCGGCACGAGGTCGCCATGCTCGCCGGCGTCAGCGTCGACTACTACACGCGGCTCGAGCGCGGCTCGCTCAAGGGTGTCTCGGACAGCGTGCTCGAGGGCCTGGCGAGCGCCCTGCAGCTCGACGAGGACGAGCGAGCGCACCTGTGGGACCTCACGCGCCTGGCGAACTCCGGCGCGAAGGTCATGCACCGGAACGTGCCCACCCGCGTGCGCCCCGGCGTGCAGCGGCTGCTCGACGCCATCACCGGCGCACCGGCCTGGGTGCGGAACGAGCGCGGGGACGTCGTCGCGACGAACGAGCTCGGCCGCGCCCTGTACGCACCGCTGTTCGCCGGTCCCGGACGCCCGGTGAACACCGCACGCTTCACGTTCCTCGACCCGGCCGCCCGCCAGTTCTTCCCGGACTGGGCGCAGACCGCGAAGGACGCCGTGGCCGTGCTCCGGACCGCCGCGGTGTCGAACCCCTGCGAGCCGGGGCTCATCACGCTCGTGGGTGAGCTCTCCACCCGGAGCGAGGAGTTCCGCGGCTGGTGGGCCGCCCACGACGTCCGGATGCAGCGCACCGGCAAGAAGCGCATCGACCACCCGATCGTGGGGGAGCTCCGGCTGTCCTACGAGGCGCTCGACCTGGTCGCCGACCCCGGCCTGACGCTGTTCTCGTACTCGGCCGAACCGGGCAGCGAGTCCGAGCGGTCGCTCACGCTGCTCGGCAGCTGGGCCGCGACGGAGCGGGCCGAGCAGTACGCGGCCCTGCGCGAGTCGGAGTCCGAGTCCGAGTCGGTCGACTGACCCGGCCCCGCGGGTTCGTAGGGTGGGGACGTGACGAGGACGACGGACGGCTCAGCAGGGGATGTGGACCACCGGCAGCACCGCCGGCCCGAACCCGCGTTCGCCCGCGCGGTCGCGAAGGCCCTCGGAGACGCCCGGACCGTGCTCGACATCGCTGCCGCTGCCGGTGCCGGTGCCGGCTCGTACGCGCCGACCGACCGCGAGGTGACCACCGTGGAACCCGCCGGAGACCTGCCCTTCGCCGGCGACACCTTCGACGCCGCGATGACGACCTTCTCGCTGCACGAGTGGGACGACCTCGAGCGCGGGCTCGCCGAGGTTCGTCGGGTGACCCGGGGTCCGATCGTGGTCCTGACGTTCGACCCCGACCGCATCGAGCGCTCCTGGCTCGCCGAGTACGCGCCCGAGGTGCTGGTGGCCGAGGCCCGTCGCCATCCAGCACTGCAGCGGATGGCCGACGCACTGCGGGACGACACCGTGACGAGCACCGCGTTGCCGATCCCGTTCACGTGCGTCGACGGGTTCACCGAGGCGTACTACGCCCGACCCGAGCGACTGCTCGACCCCGGTGTGCGCCAGGCGGACCCGGCGTGGGGCCTGGTCGACGAGTTCACCGTCCGGCGGTCGGTGGCAGCGCTCCGGGCCGCGCTGGAGTCGGGGGAGTGGGACCGGCGGCACGGGTCGTTGCGGATCCGCCCGACGTACGAGGGCTCGGTCGTCCTGGTCACGGCGACGCCGAACTGACCGCGGGCGAACACCGCGGCCGCGCTGACGGGTTCGGGCTTGACACCCGGACGTAGGCTGGTCGGGTGAGCTTCCAGGAGGTGGTCGGCGCCCGTAGCGCCGGCATCAGGGCGTGAGGCCCTCGGTCGTGCCCTCGGGTGCGGCCGCCCTCGTCGAACCCTGACCTCCTCCGCCCGGTGCGGTGTGCGTCCGCACGCCCCGGGCCTGTACGAAAGCGATCACCCATGCTCCCCATCGTGGAGAAGACCCTCCGCACGTCCTTCGTCAACGCCTCCCGGAAAGAGGTGTCCGACCTCACGCTGCCCGCCGACTTCTTGACCCTCGACTGGGACGCGCTCGACTACCTCGGCTGGCGCGACCCGAAGATCGGCCGGCGGGCGTACGCAGTCGTGCCGACCCTGGACGGCGAGCTGATCGGGATCCTGTTCCGGCAGGCCGAGGCGTCGTCCCGCTCCCGTGCACAGTGCTCGTGGTGCCAGGACGTCAAGCTGCCGAACGACGTCTCGTTCTACAGCGCCAAGCGGTCCGGGCCGGCCGGACGCAACGGCAACACCGTCGGCACCCTGGTCTGCCAGGACTTCCAGTGCTCGCGGAACGTCCGGAAGCTTCCACCGCCCGCGTACGAGGGCTACGACGTCGAGGCAGCGCGCCTCCGGCGCATCGAGGACCTGCAGGTCCGGGCCGCGTCCTTCGCCGCCGAGGTCTGAGACGCCGGCGTCCTCGGAAGACGCCGCCGAGTCAGCGAGACGCCGCCGGGTTCGGGGGCGCCTCGCGCTGACGCCGGCGTCTCGCGTCCGCAAACGCGACTGACGACGGACTGGAGGCCCGTGACGGATCCGCACCGGGCCTCCATGCCGTCAGGTGGTGCGTCTACCGACCGATGGTCGACATGTCGGGGTAGCGGTCACCGGTCGGGACCGGCAGCGCCGACAGGCGCGACAGCTGGTCCGCGGTGAGGGTCAGGTCGGCTGCGCCGACGTTCTCCTCGAGGCGGGAGACCCGCTTCGTGCCGGGGATCGGGACGATGTCGTCGCCCTGGGCCAGCAGCCAGGCGAGCGACACCTGCGCCGGGGTGGCCCCGGCCTCGGTCGCGATCTCCTTGACCGCGTCGACGATGCGCATGTTCTGCGCGAACGCCTCCTGCTGGAAGCGCGGGTTCGCCAGGCGGAAGTCGTCGGAGTCCAGGTCGGACGGCTTCGTGATGGCACCCGTCAGGAACCCGCGGCCGAGCGGCGAGTACGGCACCAGGCCGATGCCGAGCTCGCGCAGGGTGTCGAGCACGTCGCCCTCGGGGTCCCGCGTCCACAGCGAGTACTCGCTCTGCAGCGCGGTGATCGGGTGGACGGCGTGGGCCTTCCGGATCGTCGCGGCGCTCGCCTCGGAGAGGCCGATGTGCCGGATCTTGCCCTCCTGCACGAAGCCGGCGAGCTGGCCGATGACGTCCTCGATCGGGACGGCCGGGTCGACGCGGTGCTGGTAGTAGAGGTCGATGTGGTCGGTGCCGAGGCGACGGAGAGAGCCTTCGAGGGCCTCGCGGACGGACTCGGGCGCGGAGCTGATGCCGCGGCCCGTGGCGGGGGTCTCCTCACCGGCGGTGTGGGTGATGAGGCCGAACTTCGTCGCGATGACGACGTCGTCGCGACGGCCCTCGAGCGCGCGGCGCAGCAGTTCCTCGTTCGTGTAGGGGCCGTACGCCTCGGCGGTGTCGAACAGGGTGACGCCGAGGTCGATCGCGCGGTGGATGGTGCGGATCGACTCGTCGTCGTCGGTGCCGGCGCCCGTGTAGAAGGCGCTCATGCCCATGGTTCCGAGGCCGACGGGTCCGACCTCGAGGTCTGCGAGCTTGCGTGTCTGCATGCTGCAGGTCTACTCCCGGTCCCCGGGGCGGCGGGAGGCACTGGCTGTACCCGCCTCCGCACCACTAGGCTGCGAGCGACGGGGCAGACGCCCCGGGCTCGGGGGAGTGTCATGGTCGTCATCTGGATCGTCATCGCCGTGGTCGTCGTGCTCGGCACCCTGCTCGTCGTGCTCGAGGTGCAGAACCGCCGTCGGCGGCGGGCGCTCGAAGACCTCGAGGACTTCTCCGACCCCACCGCCGGGTCACGTGCCATGGTCGAGGCCGACGCCGCTCGATCGACGGCCGAAGGGGTGTCGAGGACCGCGCACCCGGGTGGCAGCGCCTCCAGCGGGATGTTCTCCGGCTGACCCACCCGGCCGCTCGGGCGGTTGTCGGAAGCAGCGGATCCGCGGTGACCCGGACTGCCCGCGCTTCGTGAGGTTCCTCCAAGGTGCTCGCACGAGTACTCCGCGCACTGGTGTGATCGACCCGTGAACCTGTACTTCCGACTGCTCCTGCTGCAGCTGCGCACCCGTCTGCGCGCTCGGGTCGGTGGACGCCGCCGGGCGTCGCTCTGGGACGAGGTACGGACGCCGTTCCGGGTGGTCCCGACCGACCTGGACCCGCTGCGCCACGTCAACAACGGCAAGTACCTGTCGATGCTCGACCTCGGTCGGCTCGACCTGATGCTCCGTTCCGGCTACTGGGCCGCGCTGGCCGAGCACGGCTGGTACCCCGTCGTGTCGGCGCAGACGATCACGTACAAGCGGTCGCTGACGCTCGGGCAGCGGTTCGAGCTCCGCACCCACGTGCTCGGGGTCGACGACCGTGCCGTGTACCTGGAGCAGACGTTCGTGCGACAGGGTGCCGTGATGGCCCGCGCCGTGGTGCAGGCCCGGTTCCTGCGGCGTTCCGGCGGGACGGTGCCGACCGCGGACCTGCTCGAGGCAGCTGGTGGCGCGGACCGCGACCTGACCGTGCCCGACTGGGTGCACGACTGGGCGAGTGCGACCCGGATCAGCAGCGGTGCGGCCTGACCCGCGCTGATCAGCGTCACCGGCCGGTCCTACGATGACCGCATGGACATCGTCGACCTGGTGCTGCCGGACGTCGCCGCATGGCGTGCGTGGCTCGACGACCACGAGCACGAACCCGACGGCGTGTGGCTCGTCCTCGCCAAGAAGGGCGTCACGGAACCGACGACGCTGACCTACGACACGGCCCTCGACGAAGCACTGTGCTCCGGGTGGATCGACGGGCAGCGGCGCGGGCGCGACGACACCACCTACCGCCAGCGGTTCACCCCGCGCCGGAAGGCCTCGCTGTGGTCGCAGCGGAACCTCGGCCTGGTCGCCGCACTCATCGCCGAGGGGCGGATGCGGGAGCGCGGGCACGCCGAGATCGAGCGCGCCAAGGGTGACGGCCGATGGGACCGCGCCTACGCCGGATCGGCCACGGCCACGGTGCCCGAGGACCTGCAGGCCGCCCTCGACGCCGCCCCCGCAGCCGCCGCACTGTTCGCCGAGCTCGACGCCACGAACCGGTACGCCGTGCTGCACCGCATCACCACCGCCCCGAACGCCACGGTGCGGACGAACCGGCTCACCAAGCTCGTCGGCGGACTCGAACGCGGCGAGACCCCGTACCCGCGACCCACCCGTCCGTAGACCCTGCGAACCCGGAAAGCGGTCGGGGGACACCGACTCAGCGACCGGCAACGCACCGGGCGTAGACCAGGGACATGACCACAGGCACTGACACCACGAACCGTCCGGCCGCGTCCTCCGGCACCTTCCGCATCGGCGGCGACCTCGAGGTCAACCGACTCGGCTACGGCACCATGCAGCTCACCGGCCCCGGCGTCTGGGGACCGCCGAAGGACCACGACGAGGCGATCCGCGTCCTCAAGCGCGCCGTCGAGCTCGGCGTGAACTTCTTCGACACCGCCGACTCGTACGGCCCCTACGTCGCCGAGGAGATCCTCAAGGAGGCCCTGCACCCCTACGGCGACGACGTCGTCATCGCCACGAAGGCCGGTCTCACCCGCACCGGCCCGAACGTCTGGCCGCCCGTCGGCCGCCCGGAGTACCTCCGGCAAGAGGCCGAGATGAGCCTCCGCCGCCTGGGCCTCGAGCGCATCGACCTGTTCCAGCTGCACCGCATCGACCCGAAGGTCCCGCTCGAGGACCAGGTCGGCGAGCTGAAGAAGCTGCAGGACGAGGGCAAGATCCGCCACATCGGCCTGTCCGAGGTCTCCGTCGACGAGGTCAAGGCCGCACAGGAGATCGCCACGATCGTCTCCGTGCAGAACCTCTACAACCTGCAGAAGCGTGACGCCGAGGAGCTGCTCGACTGGTCCGAGGAACAGGGCATCGGCTTCATCCCGTGGTTCCCACTGGCCACGGGCGGCCTGACCGGCGAGGACTCGCCGCTCACCGAGATCGCTGAGCGCAAGGGCGCCACCCCGGCGCAGCTCGCGCTCGCCTGGCTGCTCAAGCGCTCCCCGGTGATGCTGCCGATCCCCGGCACGTCGAGCGTCGCGCACCTGGAGGACAACCTCGCGGGTGCCACCGTCGAGCTGACCGACGACGAGTTCGAGGAGCTGGCGAAGCTGGGTCACTGACTCAGGGACGCGACCGCGGGTCGCGAACGCGACGACCGGTCGGACGGGAGGCGCGGTGCCAGCTGGCACCGCGCCTCCCGTCCGTTTCTCTGCCCTGCCAGATCCGTGCTTGCGTACGCATACCGGGTATGTGCATACTCAGTATGGCCACAGTGGCCCGAGGACAGGGGAAGTGTCATGAGCGTTCGGATGGGCGTACTCGCGCTGCTGGTGGGGGGACCCGGCTACGGGTACCAGCTCCGGGGGGAGTTCGAGCACCGCACCGGCGGGAGCTGGCCGCTGAACATCGGCCAGGTCTACACGACCCTGGACCGCCTGGAACGCGACGGCCTCGTGGCTCGCGGCGACGCCGACGACGACGGACACGTCGTCTACACGGCGACCGACGCGGGTCGTGCAGAGGTGGCCCGCTGGTTCAGCGAGCCTGTACCGGCCAAGCGCGGCCGCGACGAGCTGGCGATCAAGTTCGCCCTCGCCGTGACCGTGCCCGGGGTCGACGTCGCCCGGCTGGTGCAGGTGCAGCGCGGTGCCGCGATCCGGAACCTGCAGGACCTGACGCGGCTGAAGCGCACGACCGACCCGTCGACGGACCTGGCGTGGTCGCTCGTGCTCGAGTCGATGGTGTTCCAGGCCGAGGCCGAGGTGCGCTGGCTCGACCACGTGGAGTCGAGTGTCGCGCGGTACCGGCCGGACGACCATCCGGCGGCACCGGCCAGTGCCGACGCCTCCGCTACCGCTCCCGCTCCCCGGAGCGCACGGTGACCGCCACACCGCTCCTGCAGCTCGACGCCGTGAGCGTGCACTACGGCTCCGGCGCGAAGGCCGTCACGGCCCTGGCCGGCATCGACCTGCGGGTCGAGCGTGGCGAGATGGTGGCCGTGATGGGCACCTCGGGCTCAGGCAAGTCGACGCTGCTCGCCTGTGCCGGCACCCTGCTGCCGCCGACGAGCGGTGAGGTGCTGATCGACGGCGCCTTCGTGTCCGACCGTCCTGCCAAGGAGCTCGCAGCGCTGCGACGCCGGCTGATCGGGTTCGTGTTCCAGGACTTCAACCTGATCCCCTCGCTGACCGCAGTCGAGAACGTGGCACTGCCGCTCGAGCTCGACGGGTGGAAGGCCTCGCAGGCCCGCCGTGCCGCGGAGCTCGCGCTGGACAACGTCGAGCTGTCGCACCGTGCCGACGCCTACCCGGACGACCTGTCCGGCGGGCAGCAGCAGCGCGTCGCGATCGCCCGCGGCGTGGTCGGCGAGCGTCGACTCGTGCTCGCCGACGAGCCGACCGGTGCCCTCGACTCGCAGACCGGCGAGGTCGTGCTCCGCATGCTCCGTCGGCACGTCGACGCCGGAGCCGGCGCCCTCCTCGTGACCCACGACGCCCGGCACGCAGCCTGGGCGGACCGGATCGTGTTCCTGCGCGACGGTCGGGTGGTCGACGAGACCGTGTACTCGGGCGTCGAGGCGGCGCTGACGGACCGGACCGCCTCGTGAGCCGGGGTCGGCGTGCCGGGACCGGCCGGACGCCGTTCGCACTGAGACCGGCGCTTCGTCTGGGGCGTCGGCTGGCGTTCGCGAAGGCGGGCCGCGCGGCACTGATCATCGCGCTCATCGGGATCCCCACCGCCGGGTTCGCCGCCGTCGCCGTCGTCGTGCAGTCGACGCAAGCCACGGTCACCGAGCGGCTCGACTACGACCTCGGCCAGGCATCGGCGCAGATGTGGGTGTCCGGCCCGGACGTGCCCGGCATGCGGCAGGACCCCGTGGAGTGGCAGTACACCGACACGAAGCGGAACAGCCCGGCCTCGAAGGCCGACGAGGACACGCCGTTCACGAACGTCCTCGCCCACGTGCCGGACGGCGCGCTGGCGATCCCGGTCGGCAGCACGCCGGTGGTGCTGCAGGGGCCGCGGGGTCCGGTGGGGCTCTCCGCCGACGAGGGCAGCGTGTGGGACCCGTCGCTCGAGGGCCACTGGCACGTGCTCGACGGGGCCGTGCCCACCACGCGCAGCGAACTGATGGTCACCCCGGCCACGCTCAAGCGACTCGGCGCGCACATCGGCGACTCCGTGGACCTGACCGACCCGGTCACGAAGCGCTTCACGATTGCCGGCACCATGATCGACCTCGGCAGGGATCCCGCGTCGCAGGGCGTGTTCCTGCCGTGGGGGACGACGCTGTCGACGACGGACACCACCGACGACGCCGGACTGTCCGACGTCACCGTGTACCTGCCGTCCGACGCCCCGACGTGGAGCGAGATCCAGCAGCTCAACGCACACGGCATCGTCGTGCAGTCGCGCCCCGTCGTGCTCGATCCGCCGGACGCCGGGCTCGCCGGTGGCCAGGTCACCTCGACGCTCGGCTGGTACCTCGGCGCGATGGCACTGTTCGGCGCCTTCGCGATGTTCGAGGTCGCCCTGCTCGCCGGGGCCGCGTTCCTGGTCGGCACCCGGGCCGACACCCGCTCGTACGCCATCGTCACGAGCGTCGGCGGCGACAAGCGGTTCGTCCGCACGATCGTCGCCGGGTCGGGCCTGGTGCTCGGCCTCGTCGGCGCGGTCCTCGGGGTCGCCGCCGGCACCGGGATCGGCGTGCTCGCCTACCGACTGATCGACAACGGCAACGTGGTGTCGTTCCCCGGGTTGCACGTGCCACCGCTCCTGCTGCTGTCCATCGCCGCCGCCGGGGTGCTCGCCGGACTCGTCTCCGCGCTCGTCGCCGCACGGTCGGCGACCCGGATCAACGTGCTCGCAGCCCTGCGGGGTTCGCTCCGTCCGGTGCCCGTCAGCCGTCCGGCCCGCCGTCGTCGGCGCATCTGGGGACCGCTGCTCGTGGTCCTCGGCGCCGTGATGACGCTGGCGTGCGGCGTCGGGGTGCTCATGCTGAACGACCGTCCGGTGCAGGAGGACCGCTGGGCCTTCGTCGTCGGCGCCGGGGTCGCGATCGGCCCGTGCCTGATGCAGCTCGGCATCGCGATCTGCTCGCCGTGGCTGCTCGCGCTCGTCACCCGGCTGACCGCTCGGGCGGGGCTGTCGGCCCGGCTCGCCGCCCGCGACGCCCGGCGGAACCCCGTCCGTACCGTCCCGGTCCTCGCCAGCGTGATGAGCGTCGTGTTCGTCGCGTCGGTCGTGATCACGTGGAACGCGTCGAGCCACGCCCAGTTCGTCCGCGGGTACGAGTACTCGACGGCGGTCGGGGTCGCGACGACCGAGGTCCAGACCGAGACCGAGCAGGGCGGTGCCACCGGCCGCCACGACGCGGCACTGACCGCCCATGCGGCGAAGGTGGTGTCCGGTGTGTTCGACCAGAACCGCATCCGGGTGCTCGGAGTGACCCAGGAAGCACCGGGCGAGACACCGTCGACGATCACCATCCCGCACCGGTGGACGCCGTACGACTGCCCCGTGAACGACACGACCTCGTGCTCGTACTACCTCGACACCTCGACGGCCCTGGGCCCGCACATCTGGACCGGGACGGTCGACGACTACGCGGTGCTCACCGGGCACCGACCGTCCGCCGCCGTCCGGGACGCGCTCGAGGGCGGCAAGGCCGTGTCCCTCTGGCCCGAGTACGCCCACGACGGTGCGGTCCGCATCGACACGTTCCACGACCGGACGTGGGACAGCCAGCCGATCACGGAGCGCACCCGGCCCGCCGCCAGCGTCTCCATCCCGGCCGTGCTCGACGTGCAGAGCCCGCGGATCAAGGTCGGCGTCTTCATGACGAAGGCCACCGCGGAGCGCCACGGTGTCCCCGTCGTCGACGGCATGCTCGTCACGACGCTGCCGCACGATGTCGAGCCGGCGCAGTCGGACGAACTGAGTTCGGCGTGGCAGAGCTTCGGCGGCGACGATCGCGCCCGCTGGAGTGGTCCGCAGTTCACCTACGAGGCCGGCCCGGTGGACGACGGCGCGCTGATCCGGGCGATCGTGCTGGCCCTCGCTGCCGCCGTCACGATCGGGGCGACCGCCGTGGCGATCGGACTCGCGCGGTCCGACGGGCGCCGTGACGACGAGGTGCTCGACGCGATCGGTGCCGCACCGCGCCTGCGCCGAGGGGTCTCGACCTGGCAGGCGGCGATCCTGGCCTCGGTGGGCGCGGTGATCGGCACCCTCCTGGGACTGCTGCCGATGCGGGCACTGACTCTGCGGTTCACGACCCCGGTGCCCGGGACGAACCACCTGCCGTTCGCGCCGGACTGGACGACGCTGGCCCTGCTCGCGATCGGGCTGCCCCTCGTGGTGACGGCCGGGGCCTGGCTGACCTCCCGGGGTCGGCGGCGGGTGACGGTGAGACGGGCGCACTGACGCGCGCAACGGACGGACCGGAGGCCCGTGGCGGCGTCGCCACGGGCCTCCAGTCCGTCACATGGTGAGCAGGAATGGTCGGGTCGCCGTGTCGGACCCGACCATTCCTGCTCACGAAGCGGCGAGCGCCGCGCTCACGCGAGCTCGGGCAGCGCCTCCGCGTAGGTGCGGAAGTCGCCGCGCTCCGTGTGGATCGCCCACAGGCGGTCGGCGATGGACTCCCCGGAGTGCTCGGGCTGCCCGTCGTCGATGCCGAACGGGATGATGAGCTGGCCGACGTGGACGTCCTCGTCGCGGACGGCGTCGTGCAGGAGCTGCGCGTAGGCGCTCTCGGCCGCGAAGGCGACGGACGTGCCGGTGACGCGGGCTCCCGGTCGGACCGCACTGCCGCCGTTGACGAACAGGATCGTGCCGTGGCCGATGGCGCGCATGCCGGGCAGCACCTGGCGGACGGCGTTGACCGAGCCGTAGACCGAGAACTCGATCGGGCCGACCAGGTCGTCCGCCGTGGTCTCGAGCACGGGGCGCATGTACTCCTTGGCGGGGAGCGGGCTGTACTGCAGCACCTCGATGGGGCCGAGCTGCTCGGTGGCGCGCTCGAGTGCGGTGCGCAGGGAGTCCCCGTCACGGACGTTCGCGGCGAACCCGGCTGCGGTGTGGCCGCGCTCGCGCAGCTCTGCGGCGAGGCCGTCCAGCCGGTCCTGGTTGCGGGAGATCAGGGCGACGGCGAAGCCCTCACGGGCGAAGCGCTCGGCGACGGCGAGGCCGAGGCCCTTGCCAGCCCCGACGATGGCGATGGTGTTCATGCGGTGTACTCCTCGTCGCTCACGTGCTCGAGCCAGGTGGTGGTCGTCGCCGGGTCGTCGGCGGCCTCGAGCATCGCGAGGTGTTCCATGTAGTCGGTGGGGGTCGCGCCGTGCCAGTGTTCCTCGCCGGCCGGCGTGTAGACGGTTTGTCCAGCCTGCACCTCGATGACGCGGCCGTCCCGGGTGCCCATCCGCGCGACGCCCTCGGTGACGTGCAGGGTCTGGCCCCTGGCGTGCGAGTGCCACGCGGTGCGGGCGCCGGGCAGGAACCGGACCTTGGCGACGGTCATCGTCTGACCAGGCTCCTTCGGCGAGGCGATGGCGTCGAGGTACACGTCGCCGGTGAACTGCTCGGGCGGGTTCTTGACGGTCGGCTGCTTCGGTTCGATCTGCATGCCGACGACGGTAGGCCCCTGCGTCTGCGCCCGGGAGGTGCCGACAGACCCCCTCAGGGGTTTCCCGAACGCAGCGTGTGTGATCGACCCACGACCCCGGGAGGATCATCGTGGACACACCCGCCGGAACGCCCCGCAGCCGCCGCCTCTGGTCGGTGGCCGGCCTCGCCGCCGTCGCGACGCTGGCCCTCACCGCCTGCACGAGCGGCGACGGAGCAGAGCAGGACGGATCCGACCGGGGCGGATCGTCGACGGCCCGCGCGAGCGCGCCCGCTGGCCTGTCCGCCGGTCAGGTGGCGCTCAACGGTGACACCACGGACGTGGTCACCGGCTTGGAGGCCCCCTGGTCGGTGGTCCTGACGGGTGACGACGGCGACGCGCTGGTCAGCGAGCGCGACTCGGCCCGGGTGCTCGAGCTGCGGTCCGACGGCACCACCCGCCAGGTCGGCACGGTCGACGGAGTCAGCCACGGCGGCGAGGGCGGCCTGCTCGGGCTCGCGCTGCACGACGACGACCTGTTCGTGTACTCCACGGCCGACGACGGCAACCGGATCCAGCGGTACGAGCTGACGGGGACCACCGGGTCGTGGGGGCTCGGCGAGGCGACGACGATCATCGACGGCCTGCCGAAGAACACGTTCCACGACGGCGGGCGGATCGAGTTCGGGCCCGACGACATGCTCTACGCGAGCGTCGGGGACGCCGGTGCGAGCACGGACGCCCAGGACGAGGACTCGCTCGCGGGCAAGATCCTGCGGCTCACCCCGGACGGCGACGTCCCCGCCGACAACCCGATCGACGGGTCGCCGGTGTGGAGCCTCGGGCACCGCAACGTGCAGGGCATGGGCTGGTCGTCGGACGGCACGATGTTCGCGTCGGAATTCGGCGAGAACACCCACGACGAGCTCAACGTCATCGAGCCCGGCGCGGACTACGGCTGGCCCGAGGTCGAGGGCACCGGCGGCGAGGACCAGGGGTTCGTCGACCCCGTGCAGCAGTGGTCCACCGACGAGGCGTCCCCGAGCGGCCTCGCCGTCGTCGACGACACGGTGTTCGTCGCGAACCTGCGGGGCGAGGTGCTCCGGGCGGTCCCGGCCGACGACCCCGGCACGGCGACCGAGTACTTCGCGGGTGACTTCGGCCGCATCCGGACGGTGCTCGAGGGCCCGTCGGACACCCTCTGGTTCGTCACGAACAACACCGACGGCCGCGGGACACCGTCGAGCGGTGACGACCGGATCGTCTCCGTCCCGTTCACGCGCACGTGAAAGGGGTTCCCGCAGCCCCTCGCTCGCGCCGGACGGGGCGAAGTACCGTGACGGCATGAACCACCGCGACGAAGCGCGCGACTTCCTCTCCAGCCGTCGCGCCCGCATCACCCCCGAGCAAGCCGGCGTCGAGACCTTCGGCACCCGGCGCCGCGTGACCGGGCTGCGCCGAGAAGAGGTCGCCCGCCTCGCCGGCGTCAGCATCGACTACTACACGCGACTCGAGCGGGGGAACCTGCAGGGCGTCTCCGAGAGCGTGCTCGACGCCATCGGCCGCGCCCTGCAGCTCGACCCCGCCGAGCGGGAGCACCTGCGCGACCTCGCGCAGCACCAGAACGAGACCCCGCGTCGCGCCGGTCGCGTCGTGCCCGTCGCCGCCGTCCGACCCGAGCTGCAGTACCTGCTCGACGTCGTCACGGACGCCCCGGCGATGATCGTCAACAACCGGCAGGACATCGTCGCCGCCAACGCACTCGGGTACGCCATGCACTCGGACCTGGTGGCCGCACCGGCCCGGCCGATGAACTTCTCGCGCTTCATCTTCCTCGACCCGCAGGCGCGGAACTTCTACCAGGACTGGCAGCGGGCCGCGCACACGAACGTCGCGATCCTGCGCCGCGAAGCGGGCCGGACGCCGAACGACAGGGACCTCGCCGCGCTGATCGGCGAGCTGTCGATGCGGAGCGACGACTTCCGCGAGCTCTGGGCAGCGCACGACGTCCGACGCCACTACGCCGGCGTGAAGTCGTTCCGGCACAGCGTCGTGGGGCCGCTCGAACTCCACTTCCAGACGCTCGAACTCGCCGAGGACCCGGGGCTCTCCCTGACGATCTACCCGGCGACGCCGGGCAGCCCGACAGCCGACGCCCTGCGGGTGCTGGCCTCGTGGGCGGCGACCGAGGGCATCGCGGAGCGGGCGCGTCAGCTCGCCTGATGCGGTGGTCGCGACCACTGACGGCCGGGAGGCGCGGTGCCAGTTGGCACCGCGCCTCCCGGCTGTGACGTGGTCGCGTCAGACCTCCGGGATCGCGACGTCGAACCAGCCCGGGTTCACCGCGTCCGGGTCCGGACCGTTCCGGCGGCCGGTGTCGAGGGCGTCGAGCCGCGTGAGCTCGTCCTCCGTCAGCGCGAAGTCGAACACGTCGAAGTTCTCGGCGATGCGCCCGGGGTTCGTCGACTTGGGGATCGCGTTCCGGCCCTGCTGCACGTGCCAGCGGAGCATGACCTGTGCCGGAGTCCTGCCGTGCGCCTCGGCGATGGCTCGGATCGTCGGGTCGTCCATAACGCTCACCCGCTCGTCGCCCCAGCCCGGGTAGAACGTGATGCCACCGATCGGGGACCACGCCTGGTCGAGGATCCCGTGCTCCGCGTCGGCACGCTGCACGTCGGGCTGCGTGGAGTACGGGTGCAGTTCGACCTGGTTCAGTGCCGGGATGACGTCGGACTGCTCGAGCAGGGAGCGGAGGTGGTGCGGCATGAAGTTGCTCACGCCGATCGCACGGACCCGGCCATCGGCGTACAGCCGCTCGAGCGCGCGGTACGCCTGCACGGTCTGCTCGAAGCGCTCGGGTGCGGGCTGGTGCAGGATCAGCACGTCGATGGTGTCGAAGCCGAGCTTGCCGGTCGCCTTCTCGAAGGCGTGCAGGGTCGCGTCGAAGCCGTAGTCCGAGACCCAGACCTTCGTCTCCACCACGATCTCATCGCGGTCCACGCCCGAGGCACGGATGCCCTCGCCGACCTGGCGTTCGTTGCCGTAGCCGGCAGCGGTGTCGATGTGCCGGTACCCGACCTCGATGGCCGTCCGGACCGCTTCGACGGTCTCGTCGGGCTTGCTCTGGAACACCCCGAAACCGATGGCGGGGATCTCGAGTCCGTTGTTGAGGGTGACTGTCTGCATGCCGACGACGCTACGACCGACGTGTGCCCGCTGACGGGTACCAGCAACCCCTGCTTCCGGCACCCGGCCGGACGTACCGTGGACGCATGGACACCAGAAGCGAAGTGCGGGATTTCCTCCGCACCCGCCGGGAGCGCGTCACGCCGCAGCAGGTCGGTCTGCCCGACTTCGGTGGGGTCCGCCGCGTGAAGGGGCTGCGCCGCGAGGAGCTCGCACTCGTCGCCGGGATGAGCGTCGACTACTACGTCCGTCTCGAGCGCGGGAACCTGACCGGGGCCTCCGAGAGCGTCCTCGAGTCGCTGTCCCGTGCGCTCCGGCTCGACGACGCCGAGCACGCGCACCTGTTCGACCTGGCCCGTCTGCAGAACGCTTCGGGTGCCTCGCGCCGGACGATCCCGACGTCGAAGGTCCGGCCGAACGTGCAGCGGGTGCTCGACTCGATCGGCGCTCCCGCCTGGGTCCGCAACGGTCGCTTCGACTTCCTCGCCGGCAACACCCTCGCCCGTGCCGTGTACGCACCGCTGTTCCTCGCGCCCTCGGGCACCCCGAACACCGCACGCTTCGCGTTCCTCGACCCCCGCGGTCAGCAGTTCTGGCGCGACTGGGACGCCGTCGTCAACGACGTGGTCGCCGCCCTGCGCGCCGAGGCGGCCCGATCGCCGTACGACAAGGGGCTGACGGACCTGATCGGGGAGCTCTCCACCCGGAGCGACGAGTTCCGGCGGCGGTGGGCAGCGCACGACGTCATGCGGCACCGCAGCGGCGGGAAGCGTCTGCACCACCCCGAGGTGGGCGACCTCGACCTGACCTACGAGACGATGGAACTCGTGACCGACACGGGGTTGACCCTCGTCGTCTACGGCACCGAGCCCGGCTCGCCGTCCGAGGAGCGGTTGCAGCTGCTCGCCAGCCTGGCCGCCACGACCGCGGCGAGCGCGCCGATGGCTGTCTCCGCGGCCGACGACGCATGAACGAGACCGACTCCGTCCGGACGGTCCTCCCCGCGCCGACGACCGGGATCCTCGGCCGACTGCGGTTCCGGCTGCGCGCCGAGCAGGAGATCCACGAGCTCACCCGCGATCGCGAGCTGGAGGAACGGGTCCGAGCCGAGGCGGCCGTGCGGCTCGCGCCAGGCCCCTGGCACCTGGGGGAGTTGTTCCGGCGTCGATGAGCGGAGAGGGGGGAGGACAGCACCTGTCACCGGACGACGCGCGGTCCTAGCGTCGAGGACATGACGATCGCCGAGACCGACCCCGAGTTCGCCCGGTACCACGCCGACTTCGTGGACGAGACCCTGCAGCAGGTGACGCTCAGTGAGCATGACCGCGCGGTCGTCCAGCTCGGCGCCACGATCGCTGCCGGAGCACCGGCCTCGTTCCGGGATCTGCTGGGGACGGCGCTCGACGGTCCGTTGTCACCCACCGAGGCCAAGGAGATCGTGTACCAGGCCGTGGCCTACGTCGGGTCCGCACGGGTCGGGGAGTTCCTGGCGATCACCAACGAGGTGCTCGTCGCCCGCGGGGTCGCCCTGCCGTTGGCCGGACAGTCGACGACGACCCCGGCGGACCGGCTCGAGCGCGGCCGAGCGGTGCAGGGTGCCGTCGTCGGTGCGGACCGCGTCGACGCGATGTACGAGAACGCTCACGCGGACGCCGTGCACTTCCAGCGGTTCCTGTCCGGCAACTGCTTCGGGGACACCGTCGGTCGAGACGGCCTCGCACTGCCGACCCGCGAGCTGCTGACCTTCGCGATGCTCGCGGCGCTCGGCGGGGCCGACGCGCAGGTGCAGGCCCACGTGGCCGGCAACCTGAACGTCGGGAACACCCGCCAGCAGATGCTGGACGTCCTGACCGTGCTCGTCCCGCTCATCGGCTACCCGCGCACGTTGAACGCCCTGGCCGCCCTGAACGAGGGAGCACCCGCAGCATGAGCACCGACCACTCGATGTCGACGGGCCGGACCCTGCTGTTCGCCGTCGCCGGGGGAGCGGCGGTCGGCAACCTGTACTGGTCGCAGCCACTGCTCGACGACATCGCATCGTCGCTCGGCACCTCGGCGTCGCTCGCCGGGCTGCTGGTCACGCTCACCCAGGTCGGCTACGCCCTCGGCATCCTGCTCGTCGTGCCGCTCGGGGACGTCCTCGACCGCCGACGCCTGATCCCCCGGGTGCTCGTCGCCTCGGCCGTCGCGCTGCTGCTCGCCGCGATCGCGCCGAGCTTCGCGACGCTCCTGGTCGCCCTCGCGCTGGTCGGGCTCACCACGGTCGCCGGGCAGCTCCTCATCCCGCTGGCCGGCGACCTCGCCGACCCCGCACAGCGCGGACGCGTGGTCGGGACGATCGCGTCCGGGGTGCTCACCGGCATCCTGGTGTCGCGGACGATCAGCGGCCTGGTCGCCGACGCCCTCGGGTGGCGCGCGATCTACGTGCTCGCCGCCGTCGTCGCCGTCATCCTCGCCGTGCTGCTGCGGCGGGCCATCCCAGAGCTCGGCACCCGCGACGAGGTGGCGTACCCGCAGCTCATCCTGTCGGTGTTCCGTGCCGTCCGGACCCACCGGACCGTGCAGGTCACGCTGGTGATCAGCTCGTCGGTGTTCGCCGTGTTCACGATGTTCTGGACCGCGCTGACGTTCCTGCTGAGCAGCGACCCCTACGACTTCTCCACCAGCCGCATCGGGCTGGTCGGGCTGGTGGGGCTCGCGGGTGCCGTGGCGGCGCAGCGGGTCGGGCGACTCCACGACCGCGGGCTGTCGGTACCCGTCACCGGGGGAGCGATCGGGCTCCTCCTCGTCTCGCTGGTGGTCGCTGGGATCGGTGCGGACTCGATCGTCGTGGTGCTGCTCGCCGTGCTGCTGCTCGACGTCGCGGTGCAGGCGGCGAACGTGCTCAACCAGACCCGGCTCTTCTCGGTCGACCCGGCCGCGCGGAGCCGGCTCAACACGGCGTTCGTCACCTCGAACTTCATCGGCGGCGCGATCGGTTCGGCACTGGCGTCGGTGCTGTGGAACGCCGGGGGCTGGACGGCGGTCATGATCGGCGCCGCGGTGCTGGCGGGGTTCGCCGCGACGGTCTGGGTCGTGCACCGGAACCGCGGGCTCGTGGTCGAGCCGGAGCGGACCTGAGTCAGATCGCCAACTCGACGTCACGGCCGTTGACCGTGACGATGATGCGTGGGTTCTCGGCACCGGTCGCGGTGATGTAGCTCCGGAGAGTGGAGAGCAACATGTCCTCGCGCCGTTCCATCTGCGACACCGCCCCCTGACTGATACCGAGCTCGTGTGCGATCTCGGCTTGCGTGCGCTTCCCCGCTTCGCGCACCATCGCAAGGCTCATCGCGTGGACTCGGTCCAGGTCGTCGGCCTCGGTCTCGAGCGCGGCAACAGCGTCCGCGATGTCCGGCTGCCTCAGGAGACGCTCGACGCGGTCGTTCCCGCGGACGAAGTCCTTCTTGCCCATCATCGTTCCTTCGTTTCGTCGAGCCAGCGGTCGATCAGTCGGTCGGCTCGGGTACCCACAGTGTCGTAGAAGACGTCGCCCATCGATGCCTTGTCGCCCGAGAACAGCGCCACGACGACCCGGTCCCGAGTGGGCGGGAACCAGCAGATGACGCGCAGGGCGACACCCGGAACGTAGGGATGCGAGACACGCCACACGAGGTGCTTCCGTGACTGGCGGACCCGCTTGATCATCGCCGTGTCCTGGACCGGTGCCTCCTCGAGGTCTCGGAGTCGCTTCAGCATGAACGTCAGGAGCTGCAGGCGCTTCCGTCCACGCGGGCTCGTGTCGACCTCGAGACGATCGAGCTGGTCGTTGAACTCTCGCGGCCAGTCGATCTCCATGCGGCGACATTACCCACAACTGATAATAGCTGCAACTAATAACATCCGCAAGGGTTCCGCAGGGCTCAGACCTCGGGGATCAGCGGACCAGGGGGTTCGTGACCTCGAGCTCGCCGCGGTCGACGAGCCAGCGCACGGCGTCCAGCACGGTCTCCTCGGCGGTGAACGCCGGTGCGTAGCCGAGCAGACGACTCGCCTTCTCGGTGCTGAAGACCTGGCTGCGGGACAGGTGCTCCCAGCTGGCGTCAGCGTGTTCCGGAGCCGTGGTCTCGCGGAACCGGTCCCAGGTGACGGAGTCGAGCCGGGCCTCCTGGCCGAACCACGACGCTGCCAGGTGGGCGTACCCGCGCACGGTGAGCGCCGTCGGAGCCGTGATGAAGAAGTCCTCACCGGCCGCCGCATCGCGGTGCTCGAGGGCGAGCTGGAACGCCTGCGCGACGTCGTCGGCGTGCACGTGGGCCATCGTCTCGGCGCCGAGGCCGGGCACCTCGAGCGCTTCGCCCGCGGACAGCTTCGTCAGCACCGAGGTGTCCAGGTTGCCGAGCGGCCCGATCGGCTTCCAGCCTGGGCCGCTGATGTGGCCGGGGTGCAACGAAGTCGTGACCAAACCACCTGACGCGGTTTCTTCCTTGAGCATCCGGGCGATCGCGTCCTTCTGCACGCCGTAGTCGCCGAACGGCGAGGTCGCGTTCTCCTCGGTGATCGGCAGCACGTGCGAGACACCCGCACGCCAGATCGAGCCGCAGTGCACCAGGTGCGTACCCGTGCCGCGGAGCGCTTCGACCATCGCGGCGGCCGACGACTCGGTGAAGCAGACGAGGTCGACGACGGCGTCGGCGCCGGTGCGGCGATGCGGCTGCCGAAGGTGCCGTCGCGGTCCTCCTGCTCGCGGTCGGCGTTGATCCGCTCGACCTGCCGCCACTCCGGGGCGTCGGCGTACGGGGTGCTCGTGCCGCGGGTGACGGCGACGACCTGATGCCCGGCGCGGACGAGACGGGGGACGAGGAACGACCCGATGTGGCCGGTGGCTCCGATGACGACGATGCGCATGGGGCCACCGTAGGCCGAGGCGTGCGGTTCGTGAGCAGGAATGGTCGGGTGCGGCGGTGCGACCCGACCGTTCCTGCTCACGAAGCAGGCACGGAGCGCGACGGGAGCGCGCACGCAGCGCAGCGCGCCCGCCACGCTCAGTCGGCGGTGATGACCTTCACGGAGCCGGCGATGGTCGCCGCGTCCTCGGCGAGCGCCACGACGGGGTCGGGCAGACCCGCGCCCCCGAGGAGCTTGCGCGCACCCCAGCCGACGAAGCTGCCGACGAGAGCGCCGACGCCACCGAGGATCGCGCCCTCGATGCGCAGGTCGCGCTTCCCGGTGGTGCCCAGCGCTGCGCCGGCGAGCGCACCGGAGGCGACCCGGCCGAGCAGCGCGGACGGAGCGATGCGGTTCGGGGTCTTCGGCAGCTTGTCGCCGATGAGCTCACCGACGGCGGACGCCACGAGCAGGCCGCGGCCGACCGGGGTGCTGAAGACCTTCCACTGCTGCCACGAACCCTTCAGCGAGGACCGGTCGTGGTTCAGTGCGAGGACGGCGAGCGGGGTGGCGCTCCGGCCGCCGCTCATGATGCCGAGGACCAGGGTGCGGACCAGGGTGTGCTGCTCGTGCTGCTTGCTCATCGTGACTCCTGTCGTGTTGCCCCTGACGGTACGCACGGTGACCTCGGGTGTTCCGAGCATCGCAAGCGATCGCCGGCGGACGTCCGGCGTTCCCCGGGCACGGAGCCGCCCCGAGTAGCGTCCGGCCCATGAGCAACGTCATCGTCTTCGGCGGCCACGGCAAGGTCGCACTCCTCGCCACCCGCATCCTGTCCGAGCGCGGACACACGGTCACGTCCGTCATCCGGAGCGCCGACCAGTCCGACGAGATCCGGGCGCACGGCGGCGAACCGCTCGTCGCGGACATCCAGCAGCAGTCCCTGAACGACTTCGCCGAACTCGTCCGCGGGCACGACGCCGTGGTGTGGTCGGCCGGTGCCGGTGGCGGTTCCGTCGACCGGACCTGGGCCATCGACCGCGACGCTGCGGTGCTGTCGATCCAGGGGGCGAAGCAGGCCGGGGTCGACCGGTACGTGATGGTGTCGTTCTCGGGCTCGCAGCTCGACCACGGCGTCCCGCAGGACCAGGACTTCTTCGCGTACGCGCAGTCGAAGATGATCGCCGACGCCGTGCTCCGCGACTCGGGGCTGCAGTGGACGATCGTCGCCCCGAGCACCCTGACCGACGACGAGCCGACCGGCTCCGTCGACTGGGACGGCTCGTCGACCCAGGTGCCGCGCGGTGACGTGGCGCACGTGGTCGCCGACGTGGTCGAGAACCCCGGCACGGCCGGCAACACCTTCCGCTTCAACACGGGGTCGACCCCGGTGGCGGAGTTCCTGCGCGCCGACGCGGCCTGACCGAGACCTCCAGACCCACAGACAGACAGACGGACGGGGTCGCGGCGGTCCTCCCGCCGCGACCCCGTCCGTGTCTCTGCAGAGCGTCGAGCTCAGTAGAGCGTCGAGATGCCCGTCATGTCGCCACGGCCGAGCGTGCGGCCGTCGAGCTCGCAGTAGCCGCCGGACGGCTCCATGACCTGGCCGGTGCCGGTCTTCACGTGGTCGAGGCCGTACAAGTGGCCCCACTCGTGCGTGGCGACGACCTGGGTGTCGAAGCGCGCGCCCGAGCAGGTGGCCGTCGAGCTCCACTTGAAGCCGGTGGCGTAGCGCTGGTCGGCCTCGCGGGCGTTGCCGTTGCCGTCGAACCAGACGCACGTGACACCGAGGGTTCCGGTCGGGAGCTTGCCCCAGCCCATCACGTTGTAGCCGTTGTTCCGTGAGCAGCCGCCCTGGTCGGTGAGGTTGGGCTTCTGGGTCGCGAGGCGCAGGTAGTCGTTCTTCGCCGTCGACGTGACGGTGCGGTCGCACGCCGAGATCGTGCCGTTCCAGGTGTTCGCCGCCTTGCGCAGGGCGTCCTTGGCGTACGACGACTTCTGCCCGGTCTGGTTGTAGTACCACTTGACCGTGCTCGGCCAGGTGTAGCCGGACGCCTTGTACGCCGTGCTCGTGCACTTCGTGGTCGCAGCGGTCGCGGCACTCGGGGCTGCCTGGGTCGTCGCCGCCTGGCTCTGGGCACGCTCCTGCTGGACGGCGGGGGCCGAACCGGCCCAGGCCTCGTCGACGCGGACGGCGACACCGGCGGAGCCGTTGTTCGCGATGACGACGTCGGCGAGCTCGGGCGCACCCGGTGCCGAGGTGCTGCTCGCCTTCACGCTCTCACCCGGAGCGGGGAGCGCGAAGGTGCGGCCGTCGGGCGTCACGACCGTGCCGGACGTCGCCGTGCAGCCGCTCTCGAGCGTCTGCACCGACAGGGTCCCGGGGGCACAGCTCGCGCCGGCCCCCGGGGTCGCCGCCTGGGCGGGTGCTGCGGTGATGGTGAGACCGGCGAGGATCGCGACGATCGCCCCGGTGCTCAGCGCGTTCCTGACAGGACGCATGGTTCCCTTCCAGCGGCAGGCGACGTGCCCCCCGCTCCTGATCGGGGTCCATGCTCGCCGATGACCACGCAGCGGGTCCAGGAGTGCGCTGCGGGGACACGCCCCCAGTCAGGGGCGGCGCTCAGGCCATCTGCGCGTAGAAGCGCTCCGGCGCATCGGCGAGCGACGCCTTCACCATGCGGCTCCAGTCGTCGACGAGCACCTCGGCCGCGCCGCGCTCGACACCGTCCAGCGCGGCTCGGGCCACGTCCGTCGGGTCGGTCTTCGGGCCGTCGTAGTCGCCCATCATGTCGGTGTCGGCCGCACCGAGGTGGAGTCCCTGCACGCTGATGCCCTTGGCGGCGAGCTCCAGGCGAACCGAGTTCGTCATGTTCCACTCGGCCGCCTTGGCCGCTGCGTAGCCACCGGCGCCGGGTGCTGCGAACCACGACAGGGCCGACAACACGTTGACGATCGCGCCGCCGCCGTTGTGCTCGATCACCGGTGCGAAGGCACGGATCATCGACAGGCTGCCCCAGAAGTGCGTGTCCATGGCCTTCCGGACGATGGTCAGGTCGTCGGTCACCAGGGATCCCTGCGTCGAGATGCCGGCGTTGTTCACGAGCAGGGTGACGTCGCCCGCGGCGGCCGCCACCGCGTCGACCGAGGCCTGGTCGGTGATGTCGAGGGGCAGCGCGACGACGCCCTCGACGTCGACGAGTTCAGGTCGGCGTGCGGTCGCGTAGACCTTCGACGCCCCGCGCTCCAGCAGCTCGAGGGCGAAGCGGCGTCCGATGCCCCGGTTCGAGCCGGTGACGAGTGCGACCGATCCAGCGATGTCCATGGTGTCTCCTCCTGCCGCGCGGGTGTCTCCCGCAGCGGCTCGGCTACGCTAAGACCTCACATCCATGTCAGGGGCAAGCCCGGATCGGAGCAACATGCGCATCGGTGACCTCGCGGCCGAGACCGGCGTCAGCGTCCGCTCGCTGCGGTACTACGAGGAGCAGGGACTGCTCACCGCGTCGCGCACCGCGAGCGGGCAGCGGGTCTACACGGACGCAGCCGTGGAGCGGGTCCAGCTCGTACAGCAGCTGTTCGCCGCCGGGCTCGCGAGCCGCACGATCGTGCAGCTGCTGCCCTGCGTCGACCGCGGGGAGTCGACGCCGGAGTCGTTCGCGCTGCTCCTCGCGGAGCGGGACCGGATCACCGCGCAGCTGGCCGAGCTCGAGGCGGTCCGGGGGCGCCTCGACCAGGTCATCGAGATCACCGAGCACCCCACCGCCGAGCACTGCCCGGCGCTGCGTGACCGGCCTGCGGAGCCGGTCGCGGCCTGAGACACGGCACCGGGACGGACGGGAGGCCCGTGGCGGGTCCGCCACGGGCCTCCCGTCCCTAGCGGGTCGCTGACGACGCCCGCACCACCAGCGCGTGGCGGGAGCGCAGCACCCCGGGCGTCGCCGGAGCGCCCTCCTCGAGCTGGGCGACGAGCACCCCGACCGCCGTCGCCGCGACGCAGTCAAGGTCGGCCGACACCGTGGTCAGCGCCGGGGTCGAGTACGCCGACTCCTCGATGTCGTCGAACCCGACGACCGCGACGTCGTCCGGCACGGTCCGGCCCGCGAGCTGCAGGGCACTCATCGCCCCGAGCGCCAGCGCGTCGTTGCAGCAGACGATCCCGTCGACCGGCACGCCGGCGTCCAGGAGTTGCCGTGCAGCTGCCGCCCCCTCGGCCCGGTGCCAGAGCGCGGTCGGCACCACCCGCTCGGGTGCGAACGGCACGCCGTGGTCGTCGAGCGCCTCGCGGTAGCCGCGCAGTCGCTCCTGCGCCGTGCGCACGGGGCCCGACGGGTCGGACCCGATGAACGCGATCGACCGGCGACCGGCATCGAGCAGGTGGGCGGTCGCGTCCCGCAGCGCGTCGGCGTTCGACATCGCGATGAACGGAACAGGGGCGTCCGGGATCGGCTCACCGAGCACGACCAGGGGGAACTTCACCTCGAGTGCGGCGGCGTCGCTCGGGCGGACGGTCAGCGGGCTGTAGATGATGCCGTCGATGGAGTGCTCGCGCATCCGGGTGATCGCGTCCGCCTCGCGCACGCCGCTCGCGGTCTGCTCGATGAGCACCGTGTAGCCCACGGCTCCGGCAGCGCGGATGACGGCGTCGGCGAGTTCGGCGAAGTACGCCTGCCGCAGTTCCGGCACCGCGAGCCCGAGCACCTTGGAGCGTCCGGCGCGGAAGTTCCGGGCCGAGACGTTGAGCTCGTAGCCGAGCTCGTCGACGGCGGCCATCACGCGGTCGCGCGTGCGGACGGAGACGTGTTCGTAGCCGGACAGCACGTTCGAGACGGTCTTCTTCGAGACACCCGCCACGGCGGCGACGTCGCTCATCGTGGGCGGAGAGCGGTGCCCCTGCGCCATCGGGCACCCCCTCTCACGTGCGGACTGCGTTCGGCAGGAACCTACCGCACCAGCGTGGTGCGGACCGGACGGGAGGCCCGTGGCGGGCCCGCCACGGGCCTCCCGTCCGCCCTCCGGCCCGTCCAGGGCCCCGCTCAGTCCGCCAGGAACCGTCAGCTCCCGGTCTGCTCCGTCGGTGCGGCCACGGGCTTCGACTGGCTCGACCCTCGTTGCCGCAGGGACACGGTGGCGATCACCATCACCGAGATGACCAGGAACTCCGACTGCCAGTTCTGCATCGACTCGAACCAGAACTGGCTCGTGCCCAGGTAGCCCCACGCCGAGACGACACCGCCGCCGTGCTCGAGCTGCTCCTCGTTGTAGGCCGCAGCACCACCGATCAGGTGCCCCACCACACTGCCGAGGAACAGCACCGCGAACAGGATGAGCAGGGAGTTCTCGTACAGCACGAGCACGATCCCGCCCCGGCGCACCGGCCACGGAGCCTTCGGGTCGTCGGCGTGCTCCCGTGGGTCCTCGTCCTGCGGGCTCTCCTCGTCCAGCGGCTCGGACTCGCTCGACCCCTTCTGGAACAGGAACACCGTGAACACGATGTACGCGCCCATCTGCAGGAACTCGCTCTCCCAGTTCTCGAACGTGGCCTCGGCGAAGTCGCCGCTCGTCAGGAAGCCCCAGAGCGACTCGGCCACCTCGCCGTGCTGGAGCGCGTCCGCCACGGACACCCGCCACCCGGCGAACACCATGCCGATGAAGCACACGACGAAGACGGCGACGTTCGCGAGGAGCAGGCCGTGCCGTCGCACGCGCTGCCACCCGCCCGATCCGTTGAGCAGGCCGAGGGTCACCGGGTCCTCCGTTCGTCGTGTCGAGGCCATCCTGGTCCGGCCACGACGAACGCCTTCGCAGGGCCGTCCTGGCCGGATCGCGCTGCTGCGCCACCCCGTTCCGGACACCTTCCGCAGCCCGGCTGTCCGACTTTCGCCGTCCGGCCCCGGTTCGTCCACGGCCACCGGGGAGCACGACCTACCGTCGATCCCACCCCGATCGACAGGACCGCCGGCGAGGACGCAGAGAGGAACGGACCCGAGCGATGACCACCACGACCACCTTCACCACCGACACCGCACTCGCCCCGAAGCACGCCCACAGCGCAGTGGCCCGCCGTGCACGCTGCGTCTCCGAGCGCAGCCCCTTCACCGAGATCCGCGAACAGGCGCGGCTCCGGACGCTCATGGTCGCCGCGACCGCGACCGGGATCGTCTCGGTCACCGCCACGGCATCCGCGGCCGTCGTCGTGATCGGCCTCGGCGCATGAGCCCCGTGGCCCACCCCTTCGACGACGACGCGATGGACGAACTCCGGGCCCAGCCCCTCGAGTGGCGCCGCCGCGGCCTGATGCCCCCCACCGAACTCGAGGCGCTCATCGCCCGGCGGCTGTCCGGCGTGGTGCGGGGCGTCCCGGCTGACCCGACGTACGCGGACTTCTTCGTCGCAGCGTGAGCGCCGTCACCCTCGTGGCTGGACCGACCTCCTCGTCCGGAGCGCCGGTCGGGTTCGGAGCGCTCGACACCGTCCGCAACCGGCACGACGAGTGGATGCGCGGATTGCTGGCGCACGAGGCCGCCTTCGACGACCCCCGGGACCGGCTGCTCGCCGTGTTCACCCACCTGGAGCACCGTCTCGTGGCCGACGGGCACCGCGCGTGGTCCGGCGCGGCCCACGCCGGAGCAGGAGCCGCCGCCGACGGAGCCGACCTCACCGACCTGCTGCACGATCAGCTGCGGCAGGTCGAGGCACACGTCGCCGAACGCTGCGCTGCGGCCGCGTTGCCGGTGCACCTCGGCCAGGCGCTCACCCTGCTGCTCCACGGAGCGCACGTCGAGGCGACCGTCCACCGCTCGGTGCAACCGGTCCGCACGGCCCGGACCGCTGCGGCGATGTTGCTCGCGGTGCACGAGGGTGACGCCCTGTTCTGACCGCATCTGGACAATCGCGCGATGGCCCCGAACCGGGGTGTGAAACTACTGCTCGAGCGACATGAACGACGACACCGAGCAGCCCGCGCGTATCCGGGTCGACGAGCAGGGCACGGACCTCGCAGCCGCGAAGCAGACCCTCGCGACCGCGTACGACGGCATCGAGTGGCACGCCGACACCACGGGCGACGGGTTCGACTACCGGTACACGGCGGCCGGCGACGGCACGATGACACTCCGCGCCGTGCGCTTCGGTGGACGCCTGACGGGTGAGATGCCCGCCGGTGACGACTTCGTCGTCCAGTGGATCACCCGCGGGCTCGGCGTCCTGGGCGACGGCGGCTCCGCCATCCACCTCGTGCCGGGGCGCCCGCAGATGTGGCCGAACGAGGCGTTCCCGTTCCGCTTCGAGGACTACGACCAGCGGCTCGTCCAGGTGAACCGCACCGCCGTCGAGGGCGTCGCAGCCGAGCGTGGCCTGTCGCTCCGCCGCTTCGACCACACCGCCCAGATCGACGACGCGGCGATCCGGCAGTGGCGGCAGACGGTCCAGCTCATCTCCGCGACGACGCTGGACCGGCAGGCGTCCCCGCTGCTGCAGGCCGAGATGGGACGGTTGGCCGCGGTGTCCCTGCTCGAGCTCTACCCCCGCGCCACCGCCGACCTGCCGCCCGAACTCCTGCTCCCGCAGCACCGTCGGATCCGGCAGGTCGTCGAGTACGTCCACGAGCACGCGCACCTGCCGATCACCAGCACCGACCTGGCCGAGATGGCGCACCTCAGCCTCCGCGCCCTGCAGGCCGCCTTCCAGCGGCTGCTCGGGATGTCGCCGAACGCCTACATCCGCTCGGTGCGGCTCGACCGCATCCGGACCGAACTGCTGGCGTCCGACCAGGCCACCACGACCGTCGCCGACGTCGCCCGCTACTGGGGCTTCGCCCACGCCGGCCGGTTCTCCGCCGCGTACGCCGACCGGCACGGCGAGTACCCGAGCGAGACGCTCCGCCGCTCCCGACCGCGGTGCGCGCGACTCAGAGCGTGACGCCGGTGGCCCTCGCGAGCGCGTCGAGCAGTTCGGTGCGGAACCGCTGGTCGGCGACCGCCGGGTGCGGTTCCTGCCGCTCCCCGTGGAACCAGTAACCTCCCGTCACGGTTTGGTCGGAGTCGGTCGCGAGCGTCTCCTGCGTGCGGTGTCCCAGCTCGAAGTCGTCCGGAGCGCCGGCCCCGCCCATCTTGGTCGCCACCCAGCCCGGGTCGACGGAATTGCTCAGCACGCCCGGGCGTCGGAGCGGCACCTCGGCGGCGAGCGCCGTCACGAACAGCTTCGTGTCGGAGTACGAGTTCGTCTCCGAAGCGCCGGTCCAGTCGACGGTGTCCAGGCGCGGGCGGCCGCCCCGGTGCATCCCGCTGCTCAGGTACACGTGCCGCTTCGGGGCCTGCAGCAACGCGGTGAACAGGTAGGGCGCCACGACGTTGACGGGCACCAGGGAACGGCCCGAGATCACGCCGGCGTTGTGCACGATGGCGTCGAGCGGGGTGCCGGCGTCGACTTCCCGAGCGGTGGCGATCACGGCGTCGCGGTCCGCCAGGTCGGCGACGACGAGTTCGGCGCCGCGCTCCACCAGGTCGGCGACCGCCTCGGCGCGGGCCCGGTTGCGTGCGTGGACGACGACGTCGTGTCCGCTGCGGAGCAGCGAGTCGGCGGTTCCCCGCCCGAGGCCGTCGGTGGATCCGGTGACGAGGATGCGTGCCATCCGCCCATCATGCGCCCGACCGCTGCGGCGGGTCCGGCAGGTGGACCGGCAACGGGCGGACGGGAGGCGCGGTGCGGGCCGGCCACGGGCCTCCCGGCTGTTGACGGCTCCCCGTCACACCTCCGCACATTGCGGCCCGCTGGTCCTGTACGTTTCCTGCGTAGACATCCCCTGACCAGAGAGGACGCGGCGCCATGACTGACGGCACGCCCCAGTACAACCAGCAGAACCCGAACCCCTACGCCGCCGGCGGGCAGCCCTACGGCGCTCCGATGCAGCCGTCGTCCGACCGCTTCAACGTCATGGCGATCGTCGGCTTCGTCCTCGCCTTCGTGATCAACATCGCCGGCCTCGTGGTGTCCATCATCGCGCTCTCGCAGATCAAGAAGACCGGGGAGCGCGGCCGCGGCCTCGCCCTCGCCGGCGTCATCATCAGCGCCCTGTCGCTCGTGTTCGGCATCATCTGGATCATCTTCGTGGTCGCGGTCCTCGCGAACGCCCCCACCAGCACCACGGGCGGGTACTGACGCCCACCAGCACCACACCGGAGGCCCGTGGCAGCTCGCCACGGGCCTCCGGTCTGTTCGAGGCTGGTTCCTGAGTCCTGGCCTCAGCCGATGACGCCGGTGTGCTCCAACACGATGTTCAGGCCGATCAGGATCAGGACGACACCACCCGCGATCTCCGCCGGCTTGCCGAACCGGGCGCCGACGCGGCGACCGACGACCACCCCGACGAACGACAGCACCGCGGTCGTGATCCCGATGAGCAGCACCGCACCGCCGATCGACACGGGCAGGAACGCCAGGGTGACCCCGACCGCCAGGGCGTCGATGCTGGTCGCAACCGCCAGCACGAGCAACTGGCGGATGGGCAGCCGGTCGGTGTCCTGCTCGGTGTCCTCGTGCGTCGAGAACGCTTCCCACAGCATCTTCCCGCCGATCAGCGCGAGCAGCCCGAACGCGATCCAGTGGTCGAAGGCCGCGATGTCCTGGGCGAACGCCGATCCGAGCAGCCAGCCGAGCAGGGGCATCACCGCCTGGAACACCCCGAACGTGAGCGCGATCACGATCGCGTGCCGCACGTCGAAGCGCTTCATGTGCAGGCCCTTGCCGAGGGCGACGGCGAAGGCGTCTGCGGAGACGCCGAGCGCGATGAGGAGGAGGGCCCAGAACGACATGGGGGCGGCGCCTTTCGAGACGGTCGGACGGAGACGCCGACGTCTCAGGACCTGACGATCCTGGCATGGTCCACGGCACGAAAAAGCCTGATCAGCGGGATTCGTCGCCCCGAATCCGCGGGTTGGTGGGCCCGGTCCGCCAATCCGGCCCACGTCGTCGACGCCACCAGAGACGGCCTGGAGGCGCGGGGCGGGCACGGCCACGGGCCTCCCGTCCGGCAGTCAGTGCGTCAGGAACCGGCGGCCGCGTGCGCGGCCACCTGGCTGGCCGTCAGTTCCGTGCCGTAGACGGCTGCGTACCGCATCGACCCGGTGAAGTACGGGTTGCTCGTGGAACCCGGCCACCCGCTGACGACGTCGTAGCCGACGCGGAAGTACCCGGTGAAGTTCTCCGGGCTCTTGAAGGCCGCGTTCGACGCGACGAGCGTGCCGTCGACGTACAGCCGCATGCCGTTGGTGGGCGACATCGTCGCCACCGTGTGGTGCCACGTGCCGTCGTTGAGGGCCGTCGGCGAGGTGATGACCTGCGTGGTGCCGTTGTAGGAACCGAAGGAGAGCTGCCCGGTGGTGGTCAGGTAGAGCTTCCGGTCGTGCTGACCGGACGCACCGGTCTGGCTGCTGCCGAAGCCGATGAGCATGCCGCCGGCGACCGTGGTGCGGAACCAGACCTCCTCGCTGAAGGTCGTCGGGTTGGCGTACGAGCGCGGGGTGGAGACGTAGCTCGTGGAACCGTTGAGCGCGTAGGCGCTGCCGCTGTCACGTGGGCAGGCGTTCGGGCTCGGCGTGGTCGCGGTCATGGTGCCCTGGTAGGTGCCGTTCGCAGCACGACCGGACCAGTCGGTGGCCGTGCGCGAACCGGAGGCCTCGGTGAGGCGGTACGCGAACAGGGCGTTCGCGGTGTCGGCGCCGACGGCGCCCGTGCACGTGAAGTAGGGCGCGGTCGCCGCGGTGTTCGCGCTGTTGGTCACGCGTGCGCTGTACGCCGAGCGGGTCGGCGCGAACTGGTTGAGCAGGACGACGACGGCCAGGGCGACCACGAGGAGGACGGCGACGACGCGGCCGTCGCGCAGGCGGCGGAGGATCACGAGGGACGCACCGTCTCGACGCGGCCGACCGCCAGGCACGCCACGAGCGGCACGAGGCACACGGCGATCAACGCGACCCAGCCCAGGGGATCGAGGTCGATGTTCGACATGAGCTGGTAGTGCCCGTTCTTCGTCAGCTCGTGGATGACGACCCGGCCCATCTCGCCGTCGACCAGGTGGACGCTGTTGCCGCCGTGGGCGTCGACGCGGACCGGGAAGATGCCCGACGAGATCACGGTGGCCTCGACCCCCGTCGGGCTCGAGGTGTTCGTGATCGTCGTCACGTTGACGAACGGCTTGAACACGAACGCCGCGTACGAGACGGTGAGGGCGCTGCCCGCGATCCGGAGGCAGGAACGGGTCACCCGGTCGGTGAACGCGCTGGTCAGGGTCAGGATGATCAGCGTGCCGATGAGCAGGATCGGCGCGGCGCGGAGCAGCCAGCCGATGCGGGGGACCAGGAGCGCGGGAGTGCCGATGACGTCGGCCTGGGTGAGCGTCCACGGGTCGGTCGCGCCGTTGACGTCGCCGCGGGTGTGGAGCCCGCCGTCCGCGTCGATCGAGACGATGCGGTGCGTGTAGACGACGTCCGGGTTGGCGGAGGTCTCGAACGAGACGATGTCGCCGACGCTGAGCGTGGCGACGTCCACCGGCAGGTCGAGGACGAGGGTGCCGACGGGGGCGGCTTCGCCCATCGACGGGGTCTCGACGACGAACCAGCGGCCGCCCGCGGAGAGGAACAGGACCGCGGCGGTGAGGAGCAGTGCGGCGATCGCGGCAACCGACCAGGCGAGGACCGTCTCCGAGCGGGTGACCTGACGGCCGCGGAGGACCGGGCGGTCGAGCATCCCGCTGAGCGGGATCGCTGCGGTCTGGCTCATGGGCTCTGCTCCGGGAGGTCGTGGCTGTCTCTTATACACATCT
>NZ_QKLE01000009.1:0-120122 GCF_003224275.1 Curtobacterium sp. MCSS17_011
ACCGCCGCCCCGGCACCCGCAACCCCCACCTCCGCTCCGGCACCCGCCGGCAACCCGCGCTCCCGCGTCGTCATCGCCAGCCTCGTCGGCACGTCGATCGAGTTCTACGACTTCTACGTCTACGCGACCGCCGCGGTGCTCGTCTTCCCGACGCTGTTCTTCCCGAACGAGGACCCGACGGCCTCGCAGCTCTCGTCGTTCGTCACCTTCGCCCTGGCGTTCTTCGCCCGGCCGGTCGGGTCGATCATCTTCGGCCACTTCGGTGACCGGATCGGCCGCAAGACCACCCTCGTCGCGTCGCTGCTCGTGATGGGCACCGCCACGTTCCTGATCGGCTGCCTGCCGACGTTCGGCACCATCGGCGTCTGGGCCCCGATCCTGCTCGCCGTGATGCGCTTCGCCCAGGGCGTCGGGCTCGGCGGCGAGTGGTCCGGTGCAGCCCTGCTCGCGACCGAGAACGCACCGGCAGGCAAGCGCGGCGTGTTCGGCTCGATGCCGCAGCTCGGTGCCCCGATCGGCTTCCTGCTCGCCAACGGCCTGTTCATCGCGATCAACGCGGCGATGCCCGCCGGTGCCGACGGCACCCCGAACGCCGACTTCCAGGCCTGGGGCTGGCGCATCCCGTTCCTGCTCTCCGCCGTGCTCGTCATCATCGGCCTCTACGTGCGCTTCAAGCTCGTCGAGTCGCCGGTGTTCCGCGGCGTGCAGGAGTCCGGCACGGTCGCCAAGGTGCCGCTCGGCCGGGTGTTCCGCACCTCGTGGAGGGCCGTCATCGTCGGCACCTTCGGCATGGTCGCCACGTACGTGCTCTTCTACTTCATGACGACGTTCACCCTGTCGTACGGCACCACCGGTGCCGAGGCGAGCCCGCTCGTCCCGAAGATCGGCCTCGGCTACACCCGTGGCGAGTTCCTGACCCTGCTCATGATCGGCGTCGTGTTCTTCGGGATCTTCACGCCGATCGCGGGCCTGCTCGCCGACAGGTTCGGCCGCCGGAAGACCCTCATCCCGACCACCATCGGCATCGCCCTGTTCGGCCTGACGTTCCAGTTCTGGTTCGCCGCGTCGACCGGGCCGATCACCGTGGTGACGTTCCTCATCGTCGGGCTCTCGCTGATGGGGCTCACCTTCGGGCCGATGGGTGCGCTCCTGCCGGAGCTCTTCCCGACGAACGTCCGCTACACCGGCTCGGCCATCGCGTACAACGTCGCGTCGATCCTCGGTGCGTCGCTCGCCCCGACGATCGCGTTGGCACTCTGGAAGCCGGACGGCAACATCTTCCTGGTCGGCCTGTACCTGACGATCGCCGCCGTCGTGACGCTGGTCGCGCTGCTCTTCGTGCGCGAGACGAAGTCGAAGGACATCGCCGACGCCTGATCTGCGACGCATCCGCGGGACGGGAGGCCCGGTGCCAGCTGGCACCGGGCCTCCCGTCCGCCGTGTTCGCGCCTCGCGCCCCGCGCAACACGCCGTCGTGTCAGCAAGACGCCGCCTGGCCGCCGAGACGCCGCCGAATTCGGCGGCGTCTCGCGCGCGTGGCGGCGTCGAACGAAGACGCCGGCGTCGGCGCACCCGATGCAGCGCGGCGAGACGCGTCAACACAGGTTGACGGATGTCGGTGCGTCAATGTAGGTTGACACCCATGGACCGACCGACCATCACGAGCCTCGCGGCCGGAGCATCGGGGGACGACCCGTTCTCCGCCCTCGCCAACGTGCGGGAACTGCGCCGTGAGCTCGACCGGACCGAAGAGCTCGCCGCGCGACGTGCCCGCACCGCCGGCGCCTCGTGGCAGGAGATCGCGACGCTGCTCGGTGTCAGCCGACAGGCAGTGCACAAGAAGTACGGCAGAAACTAGGAACACGATGAGCTTCCCCTTCGCACGCCCGAAGACCTCCGACGGCCCCCGCGCCACGTTCGGTCGCCTGCTGTCCTACCTGTTCGAGAACAAGCCCGCGATGGTCGTGATCATCGTGCTGAGCATCCTCGGGGCGGGAGCCTCGCTCGCGCAGCCGCTCCTGGTCAACCAGGTCATCACCGCGGTGCAGCAGGGCGACACCCTCAGCACGCTCGTGTGGCTGCTGGTCGGGCTCGTCATCGTCGCCGGTGTGCTGAACGGTGTGCAGCACTTCCTGCTGCAGCGTGCGGGCGAGGGCGTCGTGCTCTCCACCCGCCGCAAGCTCATCGGCCGGATCCTCAACCTGCCGATCTCGGAGTTCGACACCCGCCGGACCGGTGACCTGGTGTCCCGCGTCGGCAGCGACACCACGCTCCTGCGTGCCGTCCTGACCCAGGGACTGATCGAGTCGATCGGAGGCGCCCTCACGTTCATCGGCGCCATCGTCGCGATGGCGGTCATCGACCCGCTGCTGCTCGGCATCGTGGTCGTCATCGTCCTGGTCGCCATCGTCGTCGTCGGTGGGCTGAGCCGTCGCATCCGGGTCGCGTCGAAGCGTGCGCAGGAGAAGGTCGGCGACCTCACCGCGGCCGTCGAACGCGGGATCGGCGCGGTCCGCACCATCCGAGCGGCCGGCGCCACCGAGCGAGAGGTGCACGAGGTCGACGGCCACGCGACAGAGGCCTACGAGCGCGGCCTCGACATCGCGAAGATGTCCGCGTTCGTCGTCCCCGTCGCGAGCATCGTCATGCAGGTCGCGTTCATCGTCGTCCTCGGTGTCGGCGGCGCACAGGTCGCAGCGGGCACCATCACCATCGCGACGCTGATCACGTTCATCCTGCTGTTGTTCATGATGATCATGCCCCTCGGCCAGGCCATGGGCGCGGTGGTGGCCGTCGCGCAGGCACTCGGTGCCCTCGGTCGCATCGAGGAGATCCTGCACCTGCCGACCGAGTCCCAGGCCGACGACTCCGTGCACCCCGCCCCGGCGGTCGCCACCGACGATGCCATCGCCTTCGAACACGTTTCGTTCCGCTACCAGGCTCCGGCGGATGCGTCCGGTGCCGACGGCGCCGTCGGATCCGTCACCGCAGACCGCCCAGGAGGCCCGGATCACTTCGACGACGAGCGCCCGGCTGACGACGTGGTGCTTCACGACGTCTCGTTCCGCGTTCCCCGCGGCTCGCGCGTCGCACTCGTGGGCCCGTCCGGTGCCGGCAAGTCGACGACCCTGGCCCTGATCGAGCGGTTCTACGACCCCACCGACGGGGTCATCCGCCTGGGCGGCATCGACGTCCGCGGCATGGACCGCGACGAGCTGCGTGCCCAGATCGGCTACGTCGAGCAGGACGCGCCCGTGCTCGCTGGCACGATCCGCGCCAACCTGCTGCTCGGGTCACCGGACGCCACCGAGGACGACTGCGTCCGGGTGCTCGAGGCGGTCAACCTCGGCGAGGTCCTGCACCGCGACCCCCGCGGTCTCGACGCGCAGGTCGGTGAGGACGGCGTGATGCTCTCCGGTGGGGAGCGGCAGCGCCTGGCCATCGCGCGCGCGCTGCTCGCCGCTCCCCCGATCCTGCTGCTCGACGAGTCGACGTCGTCCCTCGACGGCGTCAACGAGCAGAAGATGCGGCTCGCGATCGACGCCGTCGCCGAGGACCGCACCCTGCTCGTGATCGCACACCGACTGTCGACCGTGGTCGACTCCGACGTGATCGTCGTGCTCGAGCACGGTCGAGTGGTCGGCAGCGGCACGCACTCCGAGCTCGTCGAGTCGACTCCGCTCTACCGCGACCTGGCGAAGCACCAGCTGCTCGTGTGAGTTCGGGGACGGCCGCGGGCACCGCGGCCGTCCCCGTCGGATCAGGCGGCGAACGGGTCCGGCGTCAGCACGTAGACGGTCTCGAGGTACTCCTCGATGCCCTCGTGCGAGCCCTCGCGGCCGAGGCCGGAGGACTTCACACCGCCGAACGGGAACGCCGCGTTCGACACCACCCCTGTGTTCAGACCGAGCATGCCCGTCTCCAGGCGCTCGGCGAGCCGCTGGCCGCGCCGGAAGTCGGTCGTGAAGGCGTAGGCGACGAGACCGTACTCGGTGTCGTTCGCGAGCCGGATGCCCTCGTCCTCGGTGGCGAAGCGCGTGACCGAGGCGACCGGCCCGAAGATCTCCGTCGTCATGATCTCCGACCCGGGCTGCACGTCGTCGATGACCGTCGCCTCGTAGAACGTGCCCGGGCGGTCGATCCGGTGGCCACCGGTGACGAGCCGCGCGCCCCGGCCGAGGGCGTCGTCGACGAGTCCGGCCGCCTTGTCCACGGCGCGGTCGTCGATGAGCGGTCCGAGCGTCGTGCCGTCCTCGGTGCCCCGGCCGACGCGCAGGGCGTCCACCTTCGCAGTGAGGGCTGCGACGAACGCGTCGGCGATGCCGTCCTGCACGAAGAACCGGTTCGCGGCGGTGCAGGCCTCGCCCGTGTTCCGGAACTTGGCGAGCATCGCGGCATCCACGGCCTTGTCGAGGTCGGCGTCGTCGAACACGAGCAGCGGGGCGTTGCCGCCGAGTTCCATGCTCGTCTTCAGCACGTTGTCCGCCGCCTGCTTGAGCAGTGCCGAGCCGACCGGAGTCGAGCCCGTGAACGTCAGCTTGCGCAGGCGCGGGTCGGCGATGATCGGCTCGGACAGCCCCTTGGCGTCGGTCGAGGGGATCACGTTGAGCACGCCGTCCGGCAGCCCGGCACGGCGGAACAGCTCGACCAGGAACAGGGTCGTCAGCGGGGTGAGGTCCGCCGGCTTCGCGACGACCGTGCACCCGGCAGCGAGGGCCGGACCGATCTTCCGGGTCGCCATCGCGAGCGGGAAGTTCCACGGCGTGATCGCGTACACGGGGCCGACCGGACGCTTCAGCACGATCGCCCGGCCGGTGCCCTCGGGGTTCGTGCGGTAGTCGCCGGTGATGCGGACCGCTTCTTCCGAGAACCAGCGCAGGAACTCGCCGCCGTACGTGACCTCGCCGCGGGCCTCGGCCAGGGGCTTGCCCATCTCGAGCGACATCAGGGCCGCCAGGTCCTCGGCGTGCTCGTGCACCAGGTCGAAGGCCCGACGCAGGATGTCGGAGCGCGTGCGCGGGGCGGTGGCGGCCCAGGACTCCTGCGCGGCGGCCGCGGCGTCGAGGGCGGCGATGCCGTCCTCGGGGGTGGCGTCGGCGACCTCGGCCAGGACGGCGCCGGTCGACGGGTCGTGCACGGCGAACGTGGACCCGCTCGACGAGGCGCGCCACGTGCCGCCGATGAAGAGTCCGGTGGGGACGCCCTCGACGCGGACGTGCTCGTCGGCGACGGTGGTTGTGGTGGTGGTTTCGTTCGTGGTGGTGTCGGTCACAGTCGTGCTCCTCCTGGGTTCGCGAGGCCCTCGTCCATGTCGCTGCGGTCGACGTGCCCGCCGGCCACCCGGATCTCGTCGAGCGCCCGGGCGCTGCGCTCGGCGTCGACCCCGGCCACCAGGTCCTCGTACACGGCGACGTCGAGTCCAGCGGCACGCGCGTCGAGTGCCGAGGCTCGGACGCAGTGGTCGGTCGCGATGCCGACGACGTCGATCGTGTGCACGCGGCGCTCGGCGAGCACGTCGGCCAGCGGGACGCCCGCGTCGGTCACGGCCTGGAACGCCGAGTAGTCCGGCGTGCCCTGGCCCTTGAGGACGTCGACGTCGATCAGGGCGGTGTCGAGATCGGGGTGGTAGTCGGCGCCGGGCGTCCCGGCGACGCAGTGCACCGGCCACGTGTCGACGAAGTCGGGTCCGCCGGGTCCGGCGAAGTGTCCACCGTTGTCGTCGTCCCCGTGGTGCCAGTCGCGGGACGCCACGATGAGGTCGTACTCGTCACCGTGCCGACCGAGGAACGCGGTGATGCGCTTCGCGAGCGCCGCTCCCCCGGTGACCGCGAGCGCACCGCCTTCGGTGAAGTCGTTCTGGACGTCCACGACGAGCAGTGCTCTTGCCATGGGCCCAACCAACACCCGTCGGCTCAGGAGCCGGTGAGCTTGCTCCCGCACGAGTAGGTCGCGGCGGTCACCGCGTCGAGTGCCGGCAGTGCCGCCGCACGCGGCGAACCGATGGCGTAGAAGGCGAAGGTCAACCGGGACCCGTCGGCGGCGTCGATGTAGCCGCCGAGGGTGTTCGCGCTGTCGATCCAGCCCGTCTTCGCGTGCACCTTGCCACGGGCGACCGCGTTCGCGCCGGTGAACCGGCTGGCGAGGGTGCCGGACTGGCCGGACACCGGCAGGGCGTTCGCGAGCGTGCCGAGGCCCTTCGCGCCGGAGGCGACCTGCACCATCAGGTGCGCGACGAACTCCGGCGACACGGCGTTCGAGGCGCTCTCGCCCGAGCCGTCCTTGATCACGATGCCGGCCGGGTCGAGGCCGTAGGACCGCAGCGCCGACTGGTACACGGACGACAGCGACGCCGCCGAGCCGTTCGATCCGGACTCCTTGGAGGACACCCGGGCGAGCATCTCCGCCAGGGTGTTGTCCGAGTTCGGGATCATCTGCCCGATGAGCGTCGACACCGGCTGCGAGGACACCGTGGCGATCGTCTCGGTGCCCGTGGTCGCCCGCTTGACGATCTGCGCGGACGCGGCGCCGGCGACGCCGGCGTTCGCCAGCGCCGTCCGGAAGGCGATGCCGGCTCGTCCGACCGGGTCCTCCGACCGCGGCGAGGTCGCCGCGGCGGGGTTCGCCCGGTCACCGTCGACCATCAGCGCCGTGACCTTCGGCTGGTACCCGATGGTGCGCTCGGACACCGGCCACGTGGGGTCCCAGGCGTCGGCGTCGCTCCAGTACGAGTCGTCGGTGACGATCGTGGTGACCGGGGTGTCGCCGACCTTCGCCTTCACCTGCTGCGCGAGCTGGGCGAGGGTCGGGGCGCCCGGGTACACCGTGCCACCGCCGGCGGACAGCGTCGCGTCGCCGTGTCCGACAAGGGCGACGGTGTTCGCGGACTCCCGTGCGACGGTCGTCGGGATGCGGTGGTCGCCCCCGAGCACCGACAGCGCGGTCGCCGAGGTCAGGGTCTTCATGACGCTGCCGGTCTGGGCGGCCCGCTCGCCGTGCTTGGAGAACAGGACCTTGCCCGTCTTCGCGTCCATCACGTACCCCTCGAAGTCGCCGAGGCCGCTCGCCGACGCAGCCGTCGCGATCGAGCAGGTCCGGAGCGCGGACGGACCGGCGAGGTCGTCCGGCACCGCGCGGGCGTCGGGGGTCGGGGCGGGGGACGGCTTCGTGGTCGGGCGCTTCGTGGTGGTCGTCCGGTCCGGAGCCGAGGACGCGGTCCGGGTCGGGCTCGGCGCCGCAGCGGTCCAGGAGTCCGCAGTCGTGGCCGCCGCGACGGCGACGGCCCCACCGGAGCCGACCACGAGCAGCGCCGCGAGACCACCGGCGATCCAGGGGACCGGGCGTCGCGCGGCGGAGGCGCGCACCGCAGTGACGGCGGTGCGGAACCGCTCCGGGACGGAACGCGGGGTGGGCTGCTGCTCGGACATCGCGACCGATCCTACGGAACTGCGGCAGGAGCCTCCAGGCCGGATCCGGGATCCGTGGCGGACGGGAGCCGGATCAGGGAGCCGTGACCGGACCGTCGGCCGGGTACCGGACCCCGACCTGGCGTCGCGCCTCGTCGAGCACCGCCATGATCGCGACGGTCTCGTCCGGGTCCATCGGGCCGCCGTCGTGGCGGCCCGACGTGATCATCGTCTCGAAGGCGCGGGCCTCGTGCTCGTAGCCGGCGAGTTCCTCGCGACCGTCGAACTCCTCGACGACGGCTCCGTCGCGATCGCGGATCCGCCAGGTGGTCGGCGTGTACCAGGTGGAGTCGAGGTCGATGCGGCCGGTCTCGCCGATGATCGATGCCGTGTTCGGGCTGCGCAGGTCCATCCCGAAGTGGATCATCGACTGCGCGCCGCCCGCGTGGGTCATGACCAGGCCCATCTGCTCGTCGACGCCCTGCTCGCTCAACGTGCCCGCCGCGACGAGCGCGGTCGGCACCCCGAGCACGTCCACCGCGAAGGACACCGGGTAGATCCCGAGGTCGAGCATCGCTCCCCCACCGAGTGCCGGGTCGCGCAACCGGTGGCCGGGATCCGTCGGGAGGGCCTGGTGGTGGGTCGCCTCGACGACCATCGGGCGACCGATCCGTCCCTCGGCGACCACCTGGCGGATCATCGCCGTCTGCGGCAGGAAGCGGGTCCACATCGCCTCCATCACCGCGACGCCCGCCTGTCGGGCGGCGTCGACGACCGTGCGGGCCTCGGTGGCGGTCATCGTGAAGGCCTTCTCGACCAGGACGTGCTTGCCCGCCCGGATCGCGAGGAGGGCGTCCTCGGCGTGCCGGACGTGCGGGGTCGCGACGTAGACCGCGTCGACCCCGTCGTCCGCGACGAGGTCCTCGTAGGAACCGTGCGCCCGCTCGATCCCGAACTCAGCCGCGAAGGCGTCGGCGTGTTCTCGGCTCCGACTGCCCACGGCCGTGAACGCGATGCCGGCCGCAGCGCAGTCAGCCACGAAGGACCGTGCGATGCCGCCTGTACCGATGACTCCCCAGCGAACCGTCATGGCTCCTGTCTACCAGCGCGGGGTGGGCCGTGGCGGGGACTGCCTCGGGCCGTCAGCGACGGTGCTTGCCCAGCGCAGCGTCGGGGGATGCCATGGGGTGGTTCCGGAACCAGCGCAGGAGCTCACGGGCGCGACTCGTGTCCGCGCTGGTGTCCCCCTCGGCGAGGAACGAGTCGAACCCGTCGGGCAGGTCGGCATCGGGCTCGCGGTGGAACGCCATCTTCCACTCGCCGAAGCGCGGGGTGTGGATGCGCTCCTCGACCAGCAGGCCGACGTCGGTGTGCCGCGGATCGTCGATGATGCGCTGGTACGTCTGGAGCACTGCCACCTCGGGGCCCTCGAGCAGCTGCATGAACCGGCCGTCCTTGTAGACGAGCAGACCGGACAGGCCGGACTCCGCGTTGCGGACCCGTGCGTGCTCGAGCAGTGCATCGAGCCGATCCTGGTCGAACACCTCGTTCGCTGCGCTCATGTAGACCAGGGACAGCAGCATGACGACCTCTCGGAGACGACGGAACGGGTTCTCTTCCATCGTGGCCCGAGCCGACGACGCCGGGCAGCCCCAGAACGGGGAACGGTCCCACCCGCGCACCCGCATCGAGGTTCGGGTCATCGACGCGAGCACACGGGTGTCGGGTCGTACGACCGGACTGATTCGGAGCCCCCGTCCGGGGGGTTTGGTTCACTTCGTGTCGTAGGTGCGGACCCAGTCGATCTGGACGTGCCCCGGGTCTCCCCAGTTGCCGATCTGGAACATGTAACGGTGCGGGGTGGTGGGCACGTTGCGCGGCACCGTGAACACGAGCTCGCCGTCGAGGTAGTACCGGATGATCTTCCCCGGCACCCACTCCGTCGTGTAGGTGTGCCAGTCGTTCCAGGACACCCGCGTGTTGTAGTGCTCGGTGCGGCGTTCGAGTCCTTCGAGCATCGAGTGGTGGAAGACCCGCGGTGAGCCTTCGAACTGCCCCTCCGGGTAGTTCAGCTCGCCATCGGCCCAGGCGTTCGACGTCGGCCAGAGCATCACGGCGATCCCGTTGCCGTCCCCGCCGGTGGCCCGGGCACGGATGCTGAAGGTGCCGCCGACGTGTGACCAGGCACCGGTGGGCGTGCCGAACGTGCCGGCAGCGCCGTGCTCACCGTCCATCGCGACGTCCAGGTAGCCGTCGTGGGCGCTGATGAGCTTGTCCGAGTAGTACTTGCCGCCGGTGCCGTCGGGGTAGGGCTGCCACGAGTTCCGGTACGTCTGGGCGAAGGGACCACCGGCCGCGGCAGGGGTGTCGAAGTCCTCGGAGAAGGTCGGCTCACGGTCCGCCAGGTACGCCGGGCCGGTCGGGGACGCCGTCGGGGTCGCGGACGAGCGCGCGCCCGGCGACGAGGTCGACGCGGAGGTCGCGCGGGACTCGGGCACGGCTGCCGCGGTCACCGCGAGCGCACCGGCGGTGGCGGCGACCAGGACGACGACCAGGACACGCTTCAGCACGGCGTCGCCGCCGGTGGAGCGCTGGGCTGGTGGTCGGTCATGGTGTCCCCCGTATCGCGGACAAGGCTAGCCCGCGCAGAGGCCCGGCGTCTGTCCCTCGGCCGAGGGACACGGCTTTCGTCCGGAATACGAAAACCCCGGTCAGAGCCACTTCGAGTGGGCCTGACCGGGGCGCTCACGGAGCCGCCTGTCGGAATCGAACCGACGACCTATTCATTACGAGTGAATCGCTCTACCGACTGAGCTAAGGCGGCGCACACTCCATGTCCGGAGTGGCACGAGCAATGACTATACAGGGTCAGACGAGTGAACGCGAAACCAGCGCGCCGAGCTCGGAGAACGACCGTTCGAGCTCGTCGACGAGGTGTGTCCCTGCTTCGGAACCCGACCACTCCCACCATGCGTGACGCAGGGCGGCGAGGGCGACGATGGCCGCGAGACCCGCCCGACGACGGAGCGCCTCGGCGTCCGCGGCGAGCTCCGGGTCGGCCTGTTCGAGCCGGCGGGTGACCGCCGTCTGCAACTCCGCCTGGAACTCCTTCATCGACGCCATCCGACGGCTGAACAGCTCCGGGTTCGCGCGGAGGACCTGCTGCCGCTCCTCGATGAGCCCACGCTCCTCGATGAGTTCGCGCGTGGAGTGCACGAGCAGCGCGCCGATGTCCGCGAGCAGGTCGCCGCTCGGACCGCCGTCGACGAACGCCTGCAACGCGGCGTCGTCCGGCAGCTGCGGGTCGTCCCCGAGGATCGCCTGCTCCTTGCTCGGGAAGTAGTTGAAGAACGTCCGGGGCGAGACGTCGGCGCGGCGGGAGATCTCGTCCACCGTGACCGCGCCGAGCCCGTCCTCGATGGCGATCCGGAGCGCAGCCTGCTGGATGGCGCGCCGGGTGGCGCGGCGCTTCCGTTCGCGCAGGCCGGGTTCAGCGTCGGGCATGCCGTGATTGTCGCACGCCTGGCGTCAGCGGCGAGCGCGGGCGATGGTGACGAGCAGCGCTTCGAGCGCCAGGAGCGCCGCTACGTTCGCGGCGATGCGCTGGCGTGCCAGGGCCACGGCGTCCAGCACCTCGAGCGCGGCAGCGGGCGGGGTCGTCGGCAGCGCCTGCTCGAGCTGGTCTCGCATGGCCAGGTTGACCGGTCCGGCCGGGGCGCCGAGACCGAGCAGGAGCAGGTCGCGGTACAGCGACGAGACGTCCACCAGGATCCGGTCGAGTCCGTCGCGCAGGCTACGGGTCGCCCGGCGTTTCTGGTCGTCCTCCAGGGCACGGAGCTGCGAACGGAGCGCCGGCGGGATCGTCCCACCGGGTTCGACCCCGAGCGAGCGCAGGGCGGCGTCGCGTTCTTCGGAGTCGCGCTGCTCGGTGATGGACTTGGCGTCTTCGTCGGCGACCGCGAGGAGTTCGGCCGCCGCCATGACGGCATCACCCACGCTCCGCACACCGAGCACGGTCATCAGGGTGCGGCGGCGACGATCACGGGCCGGTTCGCTGGTGGCGAGGCGTTGCGCCATGCCGATGTGGCTCTGTGCCTGCCGGGCGGCGTCCATCGCGATGGCGCGGTCGACACCGGTCCGGGCGACGAGCAGGTCGGCGACGGACTCGATGCCGGGCACGCGCAGGCGGACCGAGCGGACGCGCGACCGGATCGTCGGCAACAGGTCGGCTTCACTCGGGGCGCAGAGGATCCAGACCGTGCGCTCCGGTGGTTCCTCGAGCGCCTTGAGCAGCAGGTTCGAGGTGCGCTCGGTCATGCGGTCGGCGTCCTCGATGATGACGACGCGGTAGCGCCCCACCGACGGCGAGTAGTACGACGAGGTGACGAGCTGCCGGATCTCGTCGATCGTGATGATGACACGCTGGGTCGTGAGCACCGACACGTCGGGGTGGGTCTTCGCGGTGATCTGCCGCAGGGTGTGGTCGTCGTCGGGGCCGTTGCCCACGAGCGCCGCGGCGAAGGCCGTCGCCACGTTCGACCGCCCCGACCCGGGCGGGCCCGTGATGAGCCACGAGTGGGTCATGCCGCCGGTGCCGTCGGTCGACTCGGCCGCGTTGCGCAGCGACGCGACCGCTTCTTCCTGCCCGGTCAGCCCGTCCCACACGCTCACGGGATCATCCTGTCAGTGACCACCGTCATGCCGCGTCGATCGCGACGAGCGGGGCGACCGCCGCACGGACGGCGCGTTGCACGGCGTCGGTCGGGGCCGAGGCGTCGACCACCAGGAAGCGCGCCGGCTCGGCCTCGGCCATCTCGCGGAAGGCCTGCCGGACGGACTCGTGGAACGCCGCAGCCTCGGACTCGAGGCGGTCGAAGGTGTCCCCCCGCGCCGCGGCCACCCGGGCGCGTCCGATGGTGACGTCGAGGTCGAGCAGGATCGTGAGGTCCGGTGCCAGACCGTCCGCTGCCCACTCCGAGACGGAGCGGACCTGCTCAGCGCCGAGCCCGCGCGCGACGCCCTGGTAGGCGACGGACGAGTCGATGTAGCGGTCCTGCAGGACGACCTCGCCACGTGCGATCGCCGGACGGACGACCGTCTCGACGTGCTGGGCACGGTCGGCCGCGTACAGCAGCGCCTCGGCCCGCGGCGCGACGTGGCCCCGCTCGTGCAGGACCATCTCGCGGATCCGGACGCCGAGGTCGGTGCCGCCGGGTTCGCGGGTCCGCACGACCGTCCGACCGTGCGCACCGAGCCACGCCGAGAGCAGCTCAGCCTGGGTCGTCTTGCCCGCGCCGTCGCCGCCCTCGAGCGTGATGAAGCGACCGGTCACTTCTTCTTGGCCGCCGTCCGACGAGCCGGGGTCTTCTTCTTGACCGGCCCCTTGGCGCGCTTGTCGGCGATGAGCTGGACGGCGCGCGCGTGGTCGACCGCCTCGACGTCCTCGCCCTTCGGGATGGTCGCGTTCGTCTCGCCGTCGGTGACGTACGGGCCGAACCGGCCGTCCTTCATCTTGATCGGCTTGCCGGACACCGGATCGGCGTCGAACTCCTTGAGCGCGGCGCTCGCGGTGCGGTTGCCGCCGTACTTCGGCTGCGCGAACAGCTCGAGTGCGCCGGGCAGGTCGATGTCGAAGATCGCGTCCTCACCGGGCAGGGTCCGGGTGTCGGTCCCCTTCTTCAGGTACGGCCCGTACCGCCCGTTCTGCGCCGTGATGTCGTTGCCCGTCTCCGGGTCCTGGCCGACGACACGGGGCAGGTCGAGGAGCTTCAGCGCGGTCTCGAGGTCGACGGTCTGCGGGTCCATCGACTTGAAGAGCGAGGCGGTGCGTTCCTTCGGCGCCGCGGCCTTCTTCGTCGTCTTCTTCGCGGGCGCCTTCTTCGGGGAGGCCTTCTTCGCGGTCGCCGACGACGTCTCGCTCGTCGCGGTCGCAGCAGCCGCGTCGGCCGCGGGGGCCTCTGCCGCTGCGGGCGCTTCGACGACCTCGCCGGTCTTCGGGTCCACGGTGGGTTCGGGCTCCGGGGTGCGCTCGGTGACGTAGGGGCCGAAGCGGCCGTCCTTCGCCAGGACTTCCTTCCCGGTCTCCGGGTTGACCCCGACGACGCGGTCGCCGATCACCGGAGCGTCGACGAGCTCCTTCGCCTTCTCGACGGTCAGTTCGTCGGGAGCGAGGTCCTCGGGCACGTTGACGCGGCGCGGCTTCTCGGGGTCGTCGCTCGGCACCTCGATGTAGGGGCCGTACCGACCGATCCGGAGCGTGAGGCCCGGAGCCAGCTCGACCGAGTTGATCTCGCGGGCGTCGATCTCACCGAGGTTGTCGATGACCGTCCGCAGGCCGCGCTGGTCGTCGTCACCGCCACCGAAGTAGAAGCCCTTGAGCCAGTCCACCCGGTCAGCGTCGCCGCGGGCGATGCGGTCGAGGTCTTCTTCCATCTCGGCGGTGAAGTCGTACTCCACGAGCTCGCCGAAGTACTCCTCGAGCAGGCGAACCACGCTGAACGCGATCCAGTTCGGCACCAGCTGCGTGCCGCGGAGCGAGACGTAGCCGCGGTCGATGATCGTCGGGCTGATCGTGGGGTAGGTCGACGGACGCCCGATCCCCAGCTCTTCCAGCGTCTTGATGAGGCTCGCCTCGGTGAAACGCGGCGGCGGGGTGGTGTCGTGCCCCTTCGCCTCGACGTCGGTGACCGCGAGGTGCTCGCCCTGGGCGACGTTGGGCAGGGCGACGTCCTGGCCCGCACGCTCGGAGGACTCGTGGCGGTCCTCGTCGCGGCCTTCTTCGTACGCGCTGAGGAAGCCGCGGAACGTGATGACGGTGCCGGACGCGGTGAACTCGGCGTCGGTGCCGTTCGCGGTCGAGGCGATGCCCTCGACCGGCTCGGTGGAGGAGATGCCGAGCACGATCGACGCGGTCGAACCCTTCGCGTCCGCCATCTGGGACGCGATGGTGCGCTTCCAGATGAGGTCGTAGAGGCGCCACTCGACACCGGTGAGGGTGCCCTGCAGGTCCTGCGGGGTGCGGAAGGAGTCGCCAGCGGGCCGGATCGCCTCGTGCGCCTCTTGCGCGTTCTTGCTCTTGCTCGCGTACACGCGGGGCTTGTCGGGCACGGTGGCCGAGCCGTACAGGTCCGCTGCCTGCTTGCGGGCCGCGTCGATGGCCTGCTTCGAGAGCGAGACCGAGTCGGTACGGATGTAGGTGATGTAGCCGTTCTCGTACAGGGTCTGCGCAGCGCGAGCGGTCTGTCGCGGGGACAGACGGAGCTTGCGCGCGGCTTCCTGCTGGAGCGTCGACGTGGTGAACGGCGCGGCCGGACGTCGCGTGTACGGCTTCGAGTCGACGCTGCGGACGGTGGCGTCACCGGCGCGCTCGAGGACCGTCGTCAGCGACGCGGCAGCGGCCTGGTCGAGCCGGACGACGTCACCGCTGAGCGTGCCGCGGTCGTCGAAGTCACGGCCGGAGGCGACGCGGGTGCCGTGGATCCGGGCGAGTCGCGCCGAGAAGGAGGACTCGCCGGCCTTCTCGAACCGGGCGGAGAGGTCCCAGTAGTTGGCGGACACGAAGGCCAGGCGCTCGCGCTCGCGGTCGACGACGAGCCGGGTGGCGGCGGACTGCACGCGGCCGGCGGACAGCCCCGGGGCGACCTTGCGCCACAGGACCGGGGAGACCTCGTACCCGTACAGACGGTCGAGGATGCGGCGGGTCTCCTGCGCGTCGACGAGGGCGGTGTCGAGCTCACGGGTAGCTTCCTGCGCGCGCTGGATGGCCTCCTTCGTGATCTCGTGGAAGACCATCCGCTTGACGGGGACCTTCGGCTTCAGGACCTGCAGCAGGTGCCACGCGATCGCTTCACCCTCGCGGTCTTCATCTGTTGCGAGGTAGAGCTCGTCGGCGTCCTTCAGGGCGCGCTTCAGCTCGGAGACGGTCTTCTTCTTGGCGTCGGACACGACGTAGTACGGCTCGAAGCCGTTGTCGACGTCCACCGAGAACTTGCCGAGGGAGCCCTTCTTGAGCTCGGCCGGCAGGTTCTTCGGCTCGACGAGGTCGCGGATGTGTCCGACCGAGGCCTGGACTTCGTATCCGTCACCGAGGTATTGCGCGATCGTCTTCGCCTTCGCAGGGCTCTCGACGATCACGAGCTTCTTCGTGCCTGGCACGTGTCTCCTTGATCGATGGTGCTGATCGGCCCTGTCCACGAGCGTGTCCGGGTCGACCGGGACATCGGTGACCGCGGGCCGACAGGCACACCATACACATAGTGTTCGGGCGGGTCGCCTGCCGGACCGGCCACCGCGAGTGCGTCGACGACGAACGGACCGGTGCCCACGACCACGCGGACGCGGGCCGTGGTGGCGACGAGCTCGCAGGCGTCGAGGGTGGCCCCGTTCGCCGTGGCGATCCGGGTGGCGACCGCGCAGGGCTCCCCCGGTACCAGCCCGGTGGCGGCCGCCGCGGTGCCCACGGCGGCCGCGTCGGCGGCGCCCTGGGCGCGGAGGGCCTGCGTGCGGTGGCCGGCTGCGGCGAGCGCCGCCGACCCGACGAGGAACCCCACGCCGAGGACCGCCACGAGCAGCACGGTCACCGAGCCCCGTTGGTCGCTGTGGCGCGACACGTCAGCCCCCACGGGTCACGGCGCACCCCGTCGCGGTCAGTGGCAGCGCCGCGAAGGGACCGGTCCCGCCGCGCGTGGCGTCGACGCACACCAGGTCACCGTCGGCTCGGACGACGACCGAGACCCCCGGGACGATCCGCTCGGCGGCGGACCGACCCCGGCCCTCGTCGTCGCGCCCGATCGCCCGAGCGGCGGTCGCGGCGGCGAGTTGCAGCCGGCCCTGCGCGTCGACGACGAGCACCGCCGCGACGAGGGCGGACAGCACGAGCGCCACCACGGGGAGCGCCACCGCGAACTCGACCGTCACCGAGCCGCGCTCACAGCGAGAGCGCGCCACGGACGAGGTCGGTGAGGATGGTCTGGACCTCGCCGGACCGCATGACCGCGACGAGCACACCGGCGAAGGCCACGGCGGCGAGGATGACGACCGCGTACTCGGCGGTCGCCGATCCCCGGTCGTCCCGCAGTCGGGACCGCCACCGGGTGACGAAGGAACGCGGGCGACGACGGCGGATGGCGCGACGGGTGCGGCGGGCGGGGAACGACGTGGTGTTCATGGAGTCCGTCCTTTCTGTTCGGTGGGATCAGCCTGTCCGGGTTCCGGTGGCGACGAAGACGTCCCGGTGGCATCTGTGGAGAGGTCACCCTGGCCCGCCCACCGTGGAGGAGAGGACCCCCACCACCACGGGCACCACCCCGACGAGCACGAACGCCGGCAGGACGCAGACCCCGAGCGGCAGCACCAGTCGGACGGCCAGTCGTTCCGCCGCCACGAGCCCGTCGGCAGCGGCCTCGTCGCGGACGTCCTCGGCGGCGCGGCGGAGCAGCCCCGCCGCGGGGACCCCGGCCCGCCGGGCGAGGTCGAGGACCTCCCGCAGTCGGTCCAGGTCGCCGGCAGGCGGGACGGCTCCCGCGGACGCTGCGGCGACCGCCCGCCCGGCGGTGGTCCACGACCCGCCTCCGGCGACCGCCACGGCCCAGGCGTCGAGGAGCACCCCGGGGACGCGGCCGTCGGGCGTCGCGGAACGGACCAGACGTGCCGTCCACCGCCGTCCGGCGAGGACGAGGACCGCCGCGGCGCACGAGCACGCCCAACCGGCCGGTGAACCGACCAGGACCTCGACGGCGCCAGCACCCCAGGCCGCACCGAGCCCCAACCCGAAGAGCGGCAGCGCGAGCACGACCCGGGCGCTCGTCCGCGGGCCCGCCAGGGCGACCCGGATCGCCCGATCCGATGCTGCGGCGCGCCGGAGCGCGCCGGCGAGCCCGCGGAGGGTCTCCGCGACGGGCGCTCCCGTCCGGTCCGCCACGCGGAGGACGACGGCGATGTCCTGCTGGGCGGGTCCCCCGGCCCCGGGCAGCCCGCCGACGAGCCGCCAGGCTCGCCGCGGCGGGACCCCCGCCGCGACCAGCGTCGCCACCCGGTCGAGCACCCCGGCCACCCGCGCCGGGCCGTCGGGTGTGGGTCGTCTCACCGCAGCCCGTCCACCGGGCGCACCTCGAGCCTCCCGTCCGGGCCGATGCGCACGGTGCCCACGCCACCGAGCCGCCGCTGTCCGGCTCGTCGCTCCACGTGCAGGACCAGGTCGAAGGCGCTCACGGCCTGCCGGGCGAGCGCCTCGGCACCGAGGCCGGCGAGTGCGCCGAGTGCTTCGAGGCGAGCGGCCACGTCGGCGATGCCGTTGGCGTGCACCGTGCCGGCTCCCCCGTCGTGCCCGGTGTTCAGGGCGGAGAGGAGTTCGCGGACCTCGGCGCCGCGGCACTCCCCGACCACGATGCGGTCGGGCCGCATCCGCAGCGCCTCTCGCACGAGGCGGTCGAGACCGAGCGCGCCGACCCCCTCGGCGTTCGCCTGCCGTGCTTCGAGCGCGACGACGTGCGGGTGGGCGATCCGGAGCTCGGCGACGTCCTCGACGGTCACGATGCGCTCGTCGACGGGGACGTTCCCGAGCATCGCCGCGAGCAGGGTGGTCTTGCCGCTGCCGGTCGACCCGGTGACCAGGACGTTCCGGCGGGTGGCGACGGCGTCCTCGACGATCGAACGTGGGACGAACGCGAAGGTCCCGCCGTGCTCGAGGGCGGCGAGGGAGGGCCACTGGACCTGCGGCAGTCGGATCGACACGGCGGTTCCGCCGACGGACACCGGGGCCAGGACGACGTGGACCCGGACGCCGTCGCCGTGCCGGACGTCCGCGCACGGGGTGGTCTCGTCGACGTGGCGGCCGCCGAGCGCGACGAGCCGGGTCGCGAGCTCGCGGGCACGTGCCTCGGTCAGCCGGGGCTGGACGGCTTCGAGGCCGGTCCCGCGGTCGACCCACGTCCCCACGCCACCGAGCACCAGGACGTCCGTCACGGCAGCGTCCGCCACCAGGGCGGCCAGTTCCTCGAACTCGACGACCACGGCGGCCCGGCGACGAGCCGGCGGCGCGGACCCGGGCAGGAACGGTGCAGACGGTGCACGGGGTCGCGACGGCACGGACGACCGTGACGACGGGCGGGACGAGAGCGAGGGAGGAGCACGGTGCAGGGGCATGCCGCCGACGGTAGGCAGTCGGCAACCGCACCGATCGGACGGTCCCCACATCTGTGGACAACGTCGGAGTACCGGACCAACGGACCGGTTTGTACCCCGATACGGAAAGCCGTACCCCGGTCGATGATGCGACACCGAAGCCGCTCGCGCCACCCGCCGCCCCCGCTCCCCACAGCAGGACTGGGCGTAGCAAGTGCTACGCAGGTACATGCAGAATGCATGCACGAGCATGGACCGGTCTGTCCACGCAACCGGCGTCCCTGCGGGGATCGGGGCACATGGCCGAGCCCGACGAGCCGCCATCACTCGAGCCGGACCCCGGGAAACAGAAGAGGCGGCACCGGTTGGGGGGAACAGGTGCCGCCTTGACATCGAGGGATTGGGGGGAATCCGATTCGATGCCGCCGGAAACGAGTCCAGCGAGAACTACTGTACCCCATGATCGGCCGTCCGGGGCAACCCCGGACACGACCTCCGGGCGTGCCGCGCCCCGACCCTGCCGAGGGGTAGTCTCCGGATGCACGCAGGCACCGGCGACGGATGCACGCAGGAATCCACGACGGATGCCACCAGAGGCCGCAACGACGCGAAAGGACATCGATGTCCACTCCGACCCAGACCGACCCCCGAGGCGACGACGGAGCGACCTTCGCGCCGCCGCCCGAGTTCGTGGCCGACGCCGTCGCCGGCGAGGACCTCCACCACGCGGCAGCAGCCGACCGCGAGGCGTTCTGGGCCGAGCAGTCCCGCTCACTGCTCGACTGGCGCACCCCGTTCACGCAGACCCTGGACTGGTCGGGCGCCCCGTTCGCGAAGTGGTTCGCTGACGGCACCCTCAACGTCGCCGAGAACTGCCTCGACCGGCACGTCCGCGCCGGCAACGGCGACCGGGTCGCGATCCACTTCGAGGGCGCTCCCGGCGACACGCGCCGGATCACCTACGCCGAGCTGACCGCCGAGGTGCAGCGCGCCGCGAACATGCTCACCGACCTCGGCGTGGGCCAGGGCGACCGGGTGGTCGTGTACCTGCCGCTCATCCCCGAGGCCGTCGTCACGATGCTCGCCGTCGCCCGCATCGGTGCCGTCCACTCGGTCGTCTTCGGAGGTTTCAGCGCGGAGAGCCTCCGCGCCCGCATCGAGGACGCCGGTGCGAAGCTCGTCGTCACCGCGGACGGCGGGTGGCGGCGGGGTGCCGTCTCACCGCTCAAGCCCGCCGTCGACGAGGCGCTGACCGGCGAGGGCACCGACACGGTCGAGCACGTCCTGGTCGTCAAGCGCGGTGGCAACGACGTCGCGTGGAACGACCGCGACCTCTGGTGGCACGACGAGCTCACGAAGGCCGCGCCGACCCACGAGGCGCAGGCGTTCCCCGCCGAGACGCCGCTGTTCATCCTGTACACGTCGGGCACGACCGGGAAGCCGAAGGGCATCGTGCACACGTCCGGCGGATACCTGACCCAGGCGGCCTACACGCACAAGAACGTCTTCGACATGCACCCGGAGAAGGACGTCTACTGGTGCACCGCCGACATCGGCTGGATCACCGGCCACTCCTACGTCGTCTACGGCCCGCTCGCCAACGGCGTCACCCAGGTGCTCTACGAGGGCACCCCCGACGAGCCGAAGCCCGGCCGCTGGTGGGACCTCGTCGACGCGTACGGCGTCACCGTCCTCTACACCGCGCCCACGGCGGTCCGCGCGGCGATGAAGGCCGGCCGCGAGATCCCCGAGGCCCGCAGCCTCGAGACCCTCCGCCTGCTCGGCAGCGTCGGCGAACCGATCAACCCCGAGGCGTGGCAGTGGTACCGCCAGGTCATCGGCCACGACCGCACGCCCATCGTCGACACGTGGTGGCAGACCGAGACCGGCGCGATCATGATCTCCGCGCTGCCCGGCGTCACGAAGCTGAAGCCCGGCGCCGCGCAGACCCCACTGCCGGGCATCGTCGCCGAGATCGTCGACGACGACGGCAACCGCGCCGATCCCGGCGAGAGCGGCTACCTCACCATCACCGAGCCGTGGCCGTCGATGGCCCGCGGGATCTGGAACGACCCCGACCGGTTCGTCGAGACCTACTGGTCGCGGTTCCCCGGCCGCTACTTCGCGGGCGACGGCGCGCGGCTCGACGGCGAGGGCGACATCTGGGTGCAGGGGCGCGTCGACGACGTCATGAACGTCTCCGGGCACCGCCTGTCGACCGCCGAGATCGAGTCCGCCCTGGTCGGCCACGAGGGCGTCGCCGAGGCCGCCGTGGTCGGTGCCGCCGACGAGACCACCGGGCAGGCAGTCGTCGCCTTCGTCATCCTGACGGCCGAGGCCGCCGCAGACGTCGACCGCGAGACCGCCTCCGCGGAGCTCCGCAACTGGGTCGGCAAGCGGATCGGCGCGATCGCGAAGCCGCGCCAGGTCGTCATCGTGCCCGAGCTGCCGAAGACGCGCTCCGGCAAGATCATGCGGCGGCTGCTCCGCGACGCGGCCGAGGGCCGCCGCATCGGTGACACGACCACGCTGGCCGACCCGACGATCATGGCGACCATCGCGGAACTCATGTAGTCCCGGCAACAACAGCAGGGCCTCCTGTCCGTCTCGGACTGGAGGCCCTGCTCACGTTCGTTCCGTCGGTCGCTGCCGTCAGGCGGTGAGCTCCACCACCAGCTCGACCTCGACCGGCGCGTCCAGCGGGAGCACCGCGACGCCCACCGCGCTCCGCGCGTGGACGCCGGCGTCGCCGAAGACCTCGCCGACCAGGGTCGACGCGCCGTTCGCGACACCGGGCTGGCCGGTGAACGACGTGTCCGACGCGACGAAGACCGTGACCTTGACGACACGGGCCACGCGGTCGAGCGAACCGGCGACCGACTGCACGGCGGCCAGGGCGTTCAGCGCGGCCACGCGAGCCTGGGCGGCGGCGGTCTCGGCGTCGACGTCGGTGCCGACCTTGCCGGTCACGGGCAGAGCGCCATCGACGAACGGCAGCTGGCCCGCCGTGTAGACGTACTGGCCCGTCACGACGGCGGGCACGTAGGCAGCGACGGGCGCGGCGACGGCGGGGATCGTCAGGCCGAGTTCGGCGAGCCGGTCGGAGACGCTCATGCGTCGGCCTTGGGGCGCTTCAGGTAGGCGACGAGACCGCCCTCAGGCCCGGTGACGATCTGGACCAGCTCCCAGCCCTCGTCCCCGTAGTTGTTGAGGATCGCGGTGGTGTTGTGGATCATCAGCGGCGTGGTGAAGTACTCCCAGCGAGTCATGCGGTTCCTTGCCAGCCTTTCAGTCGGGGGTGTCGTTTAGGCTGCATCCTATGTCTGCCCAGAAGACGTCTGCATCGCGGACCAAGCCCGTCTCAGCAGTCGGCGCCTTCATCGGATTCGTCGGGTTCAGTGCCCTCGCCGGCCTGCTCGTCACGATCGGCGTCACGCCGGCCATCGCCGTCGCCGGTGTCACGACGACGTCCACGATCGGCGTGTTCGAGTCCCTGCCGGAGTACATCGAGATCGGTGACCTGCCGCAGCGCAACGAGCTGTACGCGTACTCGGGCGGCAAGTCCGTGCACTTCGCGACGGTCTACGACCAGAACCGCGAAGAGCTGAAGTTCGACCAGATCAGTGACCAGCTGAAGAACGCCGCGATCGACGGCGAGGACAAGCGCTTCTACGACCACGGCGGGGTCGACATGACCTCGCTCATCCGTGCCGGTGTGGGCAGCATCGCGGGCGGCCTCGGTGAGTCCGGCGGTGGGTCGACGCTGACCATGCAGCTCGTTCGCAACATCAAGATGCAGCAGGCCCTCGAGCTCCCCACCAAGAAGGAGCAGGTCAAGGCCTACAACGAGGCCGTCGAGCAGACCATCCCCCGCAAGCTCGAGGAGATGAAGCTCGCGATCGGGCTGGCGAAGAAGTACTCCAAGAAGGAGATCCTCACCGCCTACCTGAACATCGCCTACTTCGGCGACCAGACCTACGGCGTCCAGGCCGCGGCGCAGCACTACTACAACAAGAGCGCGACCGACCTGACCCCGGCCGAGGCCGCGTCGCTCATCGCGATCGTGCAGTACCCCGAGGCGCGCAACCTGTCGAGCCCGAAGAAGTACGACGCCAACGTCGCCCGACGCAACGTCGTGCTCCGTTCGATGTACGCCCAGAAGAACCTCACCGAGGCCGAGTACCGCTCCGCCCGCCAGTCGAAGCCGGCGGACTACGTGCACCTGACGCAGCCCTCGCAGGGCTGCCGCGCCTCGGTCGGCGACGGCTCGCAGTTCTTCTGCGACTACGCGGTCAAGATCGTCAAGGAGATGTCGCAGCTCGGGTCGTCGCAGAAGGCACGTGACACCGCGTGGCGGAACGGCGGCTACAAGATCCAGACGTCGCTGAACATCGACCTGAACGCCGAGCAGAAGCGCCTCGTCAACACGTACGACAACAAGGCCGAGACGAACCTCGCCCTCGGCGCGACGCTCAACTCCATCGAGGCCGGTTCGGGACGCATCATCACGATGGCGCAGAACAAGGACTACGACCAGTCACTCAAGTCCGCGCCGACGTCGACGAGCATCAACTACAGCGTCGACTACAAGTACGGCAACTCCGGCGGATTCCAGACGGGCTCGACGTACAAGCTCTTCACACTGCTCGCGTGGCTGCAGGCCGGTCATGGTCTCAACGAGGTGGTGAGTGGCGCGCCGCGGAACATGTCGACCGGCTGGACCGCGTGTGGGCAGCCCGTCTACGCGGGCGACTACAACCCGAAGAACGACAGCCCGGGTGAGAGCGGCAACTACACGGTCGCAGCAGCGACTGCCGGATCGATCAACCTGGCATTCCTCAACATGGCGCAGAAGCTCGACCTCTGTGACATCCGGGACACCGCCGAATCACTCGGTGTGCACCGCGCGGACGGGGGCGAGCTGCAGTACAACCCGTCGGCAGTCCTCGGGACGAACGACATCGCACCCATGACGATGGCCGCCGCGTACGCAGCAGTGTCCAACAACGGCATCTACTGCAAGCCGATCGCCATCGACGAGATCACCTCGCCGTCCGGCAAGAAGCTCGGCGGCCAGACGAAGGACTGCAAGCAGGCGATCGACCCCGAGGTCGCGCACGCAGCCGTCTACGCGATGAAGGGCACGATCACGAGCGGGACTGCGCGCGGAGCCCAGACCCCGGACGGCACGCAGCTCTTCGCGAAGACCGGCACGACGGACACCGCGAACCAGATCTGGCTCGTGGGCGCGAGTTCGCGCGTCGCGACTGCCTACTGGCAGGGCAACACGGACGGCAAGCTGAACAACCTCCGTCACTACAGCAACGGGGTGAACGGCACGTACGCCGGTGTCCGTGCGGATGTCTGGAAGCAGGCGATGACCCCGATCAACGCGACCTACCCGGCGGGCCCGTTCACCGACCCGAACAGCTCGGCGCTCCGCGGCAACGCCAAGGCACTGCCGAACCTGCAGGGCAAGACGGCGGACGAGGCCCGCGCGGCCATCTCCGGCGCTGGGTTCACGTACGTCGACGGCGGAGCACGCCCAGGCCCGGGGAACCCCGGTTCCGTGACCTCGACGTCCCCGGCAGCGGGCGCGCTCCTGTCCTCGGGTTCGAGCGTCACCGTCTACACCTCCGACGGTACCCAGGCGACCGTCCCGGAGATCGGCGGCGATTCCCTCGGAGACGCCCGCTCGGCACTGAACGACGCCGGGTTCACGAACGTCAACCTCGCCGACAGCTACGCCAAGGGCGGCGGCGGCAAGACCTGCAAGGTCGCCGCGGTCGAGCCGGCGATCAACGCGACGGCGAACAAGAACGACAACGTGACGATCCAGCTCTACGGCGACAAGAACGGCAAGGCGCCCAAGGACTGCAAGTGACCCGCGGTCGCACCGCACTCGGTGTCCTCGCTGCCGGCGCGGCCGTCGGGGCTGCTTCGGCAGCGTGGGGCTCGCTCGTCGAGCGGCGTCGCTTCGGGATCCGGTGGGAGACCGTCCCGGTGCTCCCGCCGGGCTCCCGTGACGTCACCGTCCTGCACCTCTCCGACATCCACATGGCCCCGTGGCAGGCCGACAAGCAGCAGTGGTTGCGCGACCTGAGCCTGGTCGAACCGGACTTCATCGTGAACACCGGGGACAACCTCGGCCACGCGACCGCGAACGCTGCCGTGGAGTACGCGCTCGAGCCGTTCCGCGGGGTGCCCGGTGTGTTCGCCTACGGGTCGAACGACTTCTTCGGGCCCTCCCCGCGCAACCCGCTCAAGTACTTCTCCGGGCCGAGCCGGATGCACAAGGCCGCGGAGCCCGTCGGTCTCGACATCGACCGACAGACGGCGTTCTTCGAGTCGCTCGGCTGGCTCGACCTGAACGACCAGGCGCACGCGATCGAACTCCGCGGCTCCCGGTTCGAGCTGTTCGGCACCTCGGACGCGCACCGCGACTGGGACCGCCTCGACCTGCTCCCCACCAACGTCGACGAGATGCGCAGCGACGTGCCGTGGTCCGAGGACGAGGACGGCCCCGCTCCCGTCGCGATCGGTGTCACGCACGCGCCCTACCGTCGCGTGCTCGATGCCTTCGTGACGCAGGGTGCCGACATCATCTTCGCCGGACACACCCACGGTGGTCAGGTGGCGGTTCCGGGGGTCGGCGCGCTCGTCACGAACAGCGACCTCCCTCGCCGGTACGCGAGCGGGTTGCACAAGTGGGAGCACCGCAACCACTGGTCGTGGCTCGAGGTCTCCGCGGGCCTCGGCACCTCGATCTATGCGCCCGTCCGGTTCGCCTGCCGACCCGAGGCCGTCGTGGTCACCCTCACTGCACGGGCTTCCTGAGCCGACGCGCCCGGGAGTTCGCCGGATGGTCGTGAGCATCCCCGATCATCGGATAGTATTGTCTGGTTGCTCCGGTACGGAGCGATCACACCGCGGGGTGTGGCGCAGCTTGGTAGCGCGCCTCGTTCGGGACGAGGAGGTCGCAGGTTCAAATCCTGTCACCCCGACACTGTGTTGAGACAGTACGAAGAAGGCCCTGGTTCTCCGGAACCAGGGCCTTCTGCTTTCCCCGGGTGCATCTCGGCCGCCCGATGGGTCGCACGACCCAGTCAGCCGGTCCTGCCCCATCGCGAGCAGCCCCTCCCGCTACGCTCGCAAGCGCCATGCAGAACGACCATCCCCTCGCCACCGTGCTCGCCGCGATCGCCGCCGAGTTCCCCGACATCGCGGACGACCCGGCGCTGGCGCAGAGCCTGACCGAGAACGTCTCGTCGATGATCGCCGAGGCCCGCGAGCGCTACGCCGCGGGGACCGACGGCAGCGTCGTGAGTCACTCGTTCCTCGACCCCGATCACCTGGCGACCGGCAGTCTGCACGCCGAGCACGCCCAGCACCCGGCCGGCGCCATGCTCGCGGCGGAGATGCTGTTCGACGCCTACCTGCCGGTCTTCGTCGACGAGGTCGGTGCGGCGTCCACCGCCGAGGTCCTGCGGGCCACCAGGGCCCTGCACGCCGGTATCTGGAGCCGGTTCCCGGCCGGGGCGGTCGCGTACACGGAGGCGCTGCGCCAGCGCCTCACCACGGCCCACCTGGACTCCCGCGCGCAGATCGCGCGGGACCTGCACGACCGCGTCGCCCACGGCATCCTGGCCGGGTTGCAGCGACTCGACCTGGTGCTGCTCACGGACCCACCGGCGGACGAGCGAGCCGATCAGCTCGATGACGCAGCGCGGTTGCTCCGGAGCGCGCTCGGCGACGTGCAGGACCTCGCAGTGAGCCTGCACGCCCGGGTCGGGGATGCCCTGCTCGACGACGCGCTCCGACGGCACGTGCGTGACCTGTTCCCCGACGATGATCTCCTGTCCATCGAGTCGACCGGTGTCTCCGGTTCCCTGCCGAACTGGCAGGCCGAGGAAGCGTTGACGATCCTGCTCGAGGCGCTCACGAACCGCAGCAAGCACGCTCCCGGATCGACGACGTCGGTGCGCTTCCTCTGGTCACGCGCAGCACTGGTGGTGACGGTCGCCGATGACGGACCGGGCTTCGACGTGGAGAGCGACGCCGACGGCCGCCTCGGGCAGCAGACCATGCGCGAACGTGCCGCGGTGATCGGCGCCCGGCTCGAGGTCGAGAGCGTCCGCGGCAGCCGAGACCACGGCACCACCGTCCGCCTGACCATCCCGAGGGGCACCCTGTGACCGTCACCCACGTCGCCATCGTCGACGACCACCGGCTCTTCCGCGAAGGGCTCGCCACCATCCTGGCCGCGGTCCCCACGATCCGCGTGATCGCGCACGGCGAGCGACCGTCGGAGGTGCTCGACTCCCCCGAGGCCGCCGCCATCGACGTCCTGCTGCTCGACGTCGAACTGGACGGCCCGCCGGCGCGGACGACGATCGCCACGGTCCGCCGCACCCGGCCGGACATCGCGGTCGTGGTGCTCACGATGCACCGGGACGCCGTGCTGCGCCGGACCCTGCTCGACGCCGGCGCGGTCGACTTCGTCACGAAGGACACCCCGAGCCGCGAACTCGTCGACCGGATCGCCCGGGCCGCCCACGCCGATGCAGCACCGGTCACGTTCCCCGTCGACCTGGTGACCGAGGCCCGTGCCGGCTCACCGTTGAGCGACCGCGAGCTCGAGGTCCTGCGACTCATCGCCGCCGCACGCACCAACGCCGAGATCGCCGCCGACCTGCAGCTCGCGATCGGCACGGTGAAGCGCCACGTCTACAACGTGTTCCGGAAGCTCGACGTCGGCTCCCGCGTCGGGGCGGTCGCCGCCGCCACGCGCCTGGGCCTGCTCACCTGAGGCGCCGCGGAACTTCGTGAGCAGCAATGGTCGAGTGCCCAGCGGACACCCGACCATTCCTGCTCACCAAGCGAACTAGACGGAGGCTGCAGCACCCGCGGGTACGAGCTTGCCGGCGGCGTGCAGCCCGGCCACGACGTCGAGCGCCTGGTGCCGGTACCGCGCCTGCGCAGCACCCGGAGCGACGATCACGCCGTTCGCCCCGGTGGACGCCACGAGCGCGTTGATCTTGTCCGCCACCTGCTCGGCGTTGCCGTAGGCCTGACGCTCGGTGCGGGCCGCGATGAACCGACGCTCGAGGTCGTTGAACTCGTACGCACGCGCCTCGTCCATCGAGACCGGCTCGGGCTTCCGGCCGGAGCGCATGCGGATGAAGGAGATCATCCCAGGGGCGCTCTGCTCGTCGATGACGGCGGGGTCCTCGTCGGCGACGACCTGCACGCCGATCAGCGCGTTCGGTGTCTGCCGGAAGCGCGACGGACGGAACGAGTCGCGGTACAGCGCGAGTGCGGCCTCGGTGTTGTCCGAGGCGAAGTGGTGCGCGAATGCGAACGAGATACCGAGCGCACCGGCGACCTGGGCGCTGTAGCCGGATGACCCGAGCAGCCAGAACTCCGGCACGTCGCCGTAGCCCGGTACGGCGCGGATGCTCGCAAGCGGGTTCTCCGCCGCCATCCCGGTGAAGAACCCGATCAGGTCCGCCAGGCGGTCGGGGAAGTCGTCGACGTCGAGTCGGTCCGTGCGGCGGAGGGCCATCGCCGTCGCACCGTCGGTGCCGGGAGCGCGCCCGAGCCCGAGGTCGACTCGGTCGCCGTACAGGGCGCGGAGGGTGCCGAACTGCTCGGCGACGACGAGGGGCGCGTGGTTGGGCAGCATGACGCCACCGGACCCGATGCGGATGGTCGAGGTGGCCGCGCCCACGGCGCTCAGCAGCACCGCCGGGGCCGAGGAGGTGATGCCCGGCATCCCGTGGTGCTCGGCGACCCAGAAGCGCTCGTACCCGAGCTGCTCGGCGCGCACCGCCATGTCGATGGACCCCTGCAGGGCCTCGGTGTTGGACTGGCCGTACTCGCGGGTGGCCAGGTCGAGGACGGACAGGTGCAGGGTGTCGTCGGTCATGTGGTCACCAACGCGCGCTGGTGCATCCGCATTCCACCTGGAACCGGGACGTCGACCGGTCAGGACATGCCGTCGTCCCGCCGCCGCCCGGTCACCGGGCGTCGCCCGGAAGTCGCGGCAGCGACAGTTCGCGACCACTCGGCGGACGCATGGGGCCCGCCCTGGACGCACTGCGCTGCGGACTGGAGGCCCGTGGCGGGGCCGCACCGCGCCTCCCGGCCGCCCTTCGGTCGCGTCTCGGACGCCGAGCGGTCACGACGTGCCGCGCGCACCTCGCGGACCGGTCGCGTCCGGTCGCCCGACAGGCGCACCGACGACGCGACGTGACCGCACGGCGAACCCGAGCGGGGTGTCGTGACCGCTCGACGAACCGAGCGACTGTCGTGTCCGCCCGGTAGACGGGTCAGGCGCCGTCGAGGCGACCGCCGGACTCCGTCAGGTAGCAGTTGGCGCAGAGCGACTCGTAGGCGACGTCGACGCCGTCGATCGCGACCTGGGAGCCGTCGAAGACGAACCGACCGTCGACCGTGCGGGCATTGAAGACCGCCTTGCGGCCGCAGCGGCAGATGGTCTTCAGCTCTTCGAGGGAGTGTGCGACCTCGAGCAGGCGTGCGCTGCCGGGGAACGCCTCGGTGCGGAAGTCCGTGCGGATGCCGTAGGTGATGACCGGGATCTCGTCGAGCACCGCGATGCGCAGCAGGTCGTCGACCTGCCGCGGGGTGAGGAACTGCGCCTCGTCGACGAGCACGCAGCTGACCGGCCGCACCATGCCGTCCAGGCGATCCGACTCGGGGTCGACGGCACCGGCGGCGGTGACCGCCTGGCGCACGTCGGCGTCCGGCGAGAACACGATGTCGACGGTCCGGGTGACGCCGAGGCGGGAGACGATCTCCCGGTCACCCTTGGTGTCCACCGCGGGCTTGGCGAGCAGCACCCGGTGCCCGCGCTCCTCGTAGTTGTACGCGGCCTGCAGCAGCCCCGTGCTCTTGCCGCTGTTCATCGCGCCGTAGCGGAAGTAGAGCTTCGCCACTACGCGAGGAACCCGTCCTCGGCGGCCCGACGGATGAGGTCGGACTTCTTCGAGGCGGGGCGGCCCACCTTGCTGTACTTCTCGCGCACCCGACGCAGGTAGGTCTTGGCGGTCTCGTACTGCACGTTCATCTGCGCGGCGACCTCGTTGGTCGAGTAGCCGGACACGTAGAGCCGCAGCGCCTCTTCTTCACCGGCGCTGAGCTTCGGCCGCTGGTGCGCGGCGGCACCCGTCGGCAGCGGACGCCATTCGCGGGGCTGCGGGGTCTCGCGGGCGACGCCCATGATCTCGCGGGCGACGTCCATGACCTCGCGCATCGGGAGCGACTTCGACAGGAACGCCGCGGCACCGGCGGCCAGGGCACGGTCGCGGGATTCGCGGCTGTCGACGCTCGAGAGCACGATGACCTTCGCGCCGGCCGCGCGGCAGGTGCGGACGCGGGCTTCGATGGAGACCGGCTCCTTGAGCTGGAAGTCGAGGAACACCAGGTCGGTCGGGAAGCTGTCACTGTGGACCATCTCGAGCCAGGTGTGCGCGGTCAGGGCCAGGTCGAAGTCGAACGCGTTCACCGCGATCCAGCTCGACAGGCTGTCCAGCAGCACCTCGTGGTCGTCGAGGATGGCCAGCCGCACACGTCGTGCTCCCGGGTTCGGGAGGGACGGCGACCCCTCCGAGAGCCTGTTCGGGTCAGTGCTGGTCATAGGAGAACCTTAGTGCGAGGGCGGAAGGGCGGACCGCGACGTCGAGGTCGGGGAACGTCACGCGGAGGACGGCGAAGTAGGGGTCGAACGTGCGGTGGATGCCGATGTCGGAGTCTGCGACGGCCAGCTCCATGTCGACGGACACGCGTGCGGGTGCCTGCGCGGGCCGGGCCGCCGGGGACGGCGGGGCTGCCTGGGCCGCCTGATCCGCCGGGCCCGTCATCGCGTCGACTCGTCGCACCGTCGCGCGGAACCCGGCCGGGTCGACGGTCGAGGCGCGGAGGGCCGCACGGACGAAGGTGCGGACGACCGCCCGCTGGTCGGTGTCGAGCGTCGCGATGAGACCGTCCGGGTCGTCGACCACCGGCGCCTGGCCGCCGTCGACGCGAACGGCGTGCTCGAACCAGGTACGGTCGGCGTCGGCGACCATGGACGCCCGGATGCCGTCGGCGATCGCGCGAGCGCGCGCTCGGTCGGTGTCGGTGATGACGTCGCGCGTGCGGAGCTCGGCGAAGAACGGGGCGACGTCGCGGGACAGGATCGTCGAGCGGTCCTGCTGCACGCTCGCCGCGATGCCGTCCCGCTCGGCGCGTGCGACCGAGTACGACCCGGCACGGATCTGCACCCGTTCGGCGAGCCCCGCGAAGGTCCAGGCGAACACCGCGGACGCGGCGGTCAGCACGAGCGTCGGGGCCGCGGCCAGGAACGCCGCGACGGCGACCGGCACCTCGTGCGGGAACTCCGCTGCCCCCGCACCCCAGGTCACGGCGTTCACCGCGGCCAGGACGACCCCGCCGATCGTCAGGTCGGTCCACGGGCGGTACGGCGCGACCATGACGATGCCGGTCGCGGTGATCAGGGACATGAAGTCGTTCAGGGCAGTGCGGTCCGGCCCCCACTGCGCCGCGACGCTCGTGACCGACGCCAGGCCGAGCAACCCGACGTGCGCGACGAAGGCCGAACGCGGGAACGGCGCACGGAACGGGCTCGAGGCAGCGAGCACCACCACCGCCGAGGCGGCGACGAGCAGCACCGTGAGGGCGCTGAGCGTGGGGCTGCCCACGACGTCGCGGTCGAAGATCGACACGAGCAGGGCCCAGACGACGCTGCCGGCCCCGAGCACGAGGGCCAGGGGCCGCGACCCCATCGCGCCGAGCGGGTCGTACTGCTGCGCGGTGCGGCGGGACCCCGATCCGGACCCGACGCGCTGCCGGGCCGCCGTCATCGCTCGGTCCCCCGGTCGTCGCCGACCACCGGCACGGTGACCGCGCCGGTGACCGGTCCGTACGGCACGGTCATCATGACGCTCGTGCCGGAACCGGGTGACGACCAGATCTGGACGTCACCGCCGACCCGGCCGATCCGCTCACGCACCGAACCGCGGAGGCCCATCCGGTCGGCTCCGGTGGCGTCCTCGTCGAACCCACGACCGTCGTCGACGACCATGACGGTGCAGGACGCGCTGTCGTCGAACACGCTCACCTCGGCGGCGTCGGTGCCCGCGTGCTTCCGCACGTTGGCCAGGCACTGGCCGACGGCCCGGACGACCGCCGACAGTGCACGCTGGTCCAGGCGCTCGAGCGCGGAGGTGTCCCCGGAGACGGTGACGTCCAGCCCGAGCGTCCGGTGCTCGTCGACCATGACCCCGAACGCCTCGGCCGCGGCTCCGGGGCGCGGACGGGTGGCCGGGGCGAGCCACCCCTTGCCGGTGAGCACCGCGACGTCGGCGTCGACCGTCTCGGCCAGGTGGGGGTCCATCGGGCCGTCCGGCGCGAGGGTGATCGCGCCGAGGTGGTTGAGCACGGTGTCATGCAGGATCGCGGACGCCTCGGCCTCGACCCCGGCGCGGTAGGCGGACACGTGTTCTTCGCGCGCGGAGCGCAGGAGTTCGGGTTGCACCCGTTCGCTGCGCCCCGTGCTGCGGGTCGTGAAGAGCACGAGCGCGACCACGAAGCCCAGGGTGACCCAGGCCAGGATGAGCGGACGAGGCGTGTCGTCGGCCTGCACGATGGCGATCCACGTCGCGAGTCGTCCGGCCAGGAAGCCCACGAAGGACCACAGCACGACCCGGCTGGGCACCGCACCGGCTCCCCCGACCAGGATGAGCGGGATCACGACGAGGGACATCAGGTACGAGGTCACCCAGCCGGTCGGTACCTGCTGCTGGACCCCGACGGCGAACCACCAGGCGCAGACGCCGCCGACCACCAGGAACGCGATCGCCGAGATCCGGGTGCCGAACTGCACGTGCACGCCGATCATCGCGAGCATCGGGACGACCGCCAGCACGGTGCCGACGACCTGCACCCGGGGCTCGGACAGGCCGTACAGCACGAGCGTGATGGCCGCGGCCAACAGGGACCCGATGGCACCGGCGTGGAAGGCTCGCACGGTCGACCACGCGTTCACTCGCGGTGCGAGGTGCGTGGGGATGCCGAGCACGAGGTGGACCTTTCCGGGTGGCGGGGGCGCCGTCCACGATCCAACCACTGGAGCAGCGGCCGTGTACCCCGAAACCGGAGGCGTGCGGCGACCCGCACGATGATAGCGGCCCGACCCGGACACTCGCTGTCCCCCGAACGTGCGGTGCCCGGTGTCCGCTGCGGGCGTCACTCAGAAGAGCGTCTGCGACACCGCGGGCCGGAGCAGGCGCCGGTCGAACCCGGGGTCCGCGCGCTTCAGCGGCGAGACCGTCGGCACCGACTGCTCCTGCGGTGGGCCGTCTGTCACGCCCGGCGGCAGCGCTCGCGGTCCTGAGAAGCCCATCGACCCCGTGGCCGGGTCCACGCGCCCCAGACCGACGCCGTGCGCCGCCAGGATCGGCCGGATGCGCTCAGACAGCCACCGTCGGTAGTCCTTCGGAGCGTACGTGTTGTCGAGGTACATCGCGCGGTACCGCTGCACCAGATCGGGTCGCTCACGGCCCAGCCACTCGAACCACCACGGCTTCACGCCCGGCCGCAGGTGCAGCGCCGAGTAGGTGATGCTCGTCGCGCCGGCCGCGGTCGCCCGACCGACGGCGTCGTCGAGGTGCGCCCGGGTGTCGGTGATGTACGGCAGCACGGGCATCAGGAACACCGAGCAGTCGAGCCCCGCGTCGCGGATGGCCCGCACGGTCGCGAGCCGCGCGGACGTCGTCGGTGTGCCGGATTCGACGGACTGCTGCAGCGGGTCGTCGTACACGGCGATCGACATCGCGAGGTCGACCGACACGACCTTCGCCGCTTCGACCAGCAGGGGCAGGTCACGCCGCAGCAAGGTGCCCTTCGTCAGGATGCTGAACGGGGTGCGCGACTCCGCCAGCGCCTCGATCACACCGGGCATTAACCGGTAGCGCCCCTCGGCCCGCTGGTACGGGTCGGTGTTCGTGCCGAGCGCCACCGGGTGGCGGTCCCACGAGGGCTTGCCGAGCTCACGACCCAGCACGCCGGCGACGTTCGTCTTCACCACGATCTGCTGGTCGAAGTCGGCACCGCCGTCGAACTCCAGGTAGGTGTGGGTGGGGCGGGCGAAGCAGTACACGCAGGCGTGGCTGCACCCGCGGTAGGGGTTGATCGTCCAGCCGTAGGTGCCGGAGCCGTCCGCGCTCGGCACCCGGTTCAGGGCGCTCTTCGCCAGGACCTCGTGGAAGGTCACCCCGGCGAACTCGGGCGTCGTCACGCTCCGGACGAACCCGCTGTTCGATTCCATGCCGGGCAGCGCATCGCTCTGCTCGGCATCGATCGCCTGTCCACTCCACCGCATGCCGTCATTCGAACACACGTTCGAACAGACCGCAAGCCGGAGCGGATCGTCGCGGTCTCAGTGGTGCAGGCCGAGCACCTTCGCCGTGCGCTCGAGGGTGGCATCGGCCAGAGCCGGGTCGTCCCCGAGGTCCTGCCCGTAGGTGGGTACCATCGCACGGACGTCGTCCTGCCAGCCGTCCCACCGATCCGGGAAGCACCGGCGCAGCATCGCGAGCATGATCGGCACGGCGGTCGAGGCGCCCGGCGACGCCCCGAGCAGGCCGGCGATCGAGCCGTCGGCGGCGGTGATGACCTCGGTGCCGAACTGCAGCACGCCGCCCTTGTCCTTGTCGGGCTTGATCACCTGGACACGCTGCCCGGCGGTGATGCGGTGCCAGTTCTCCGGCTCGGCGCTCGGCATGAAGTCACGGAGCGCCTCGAACTTGGTGCGCTTCGACGCGAGGAGCTGGCCGACCAGGTACCGGACCAGGTCGAAGTTCGAGAACGCGACGCTCAGCATCGGACGGAGGTTATGCGGCCGGATGGAGCGGAACAGGTCGAGGGCCGAGCCCTGCTTCAGGAACTTCGGGCTGAACCCGGCGTACGGGCCGAACATCAGCGACGAACCGCCGTCGACGATGCGGGTGTCCAGGTGCGGCACCGACATCGGCGGGGCCCCGACGCTGGCCTTGCCGTAGACCTTGGCCGAGTGCTTCTGCACCACCTCGGGGTCGTCGGTGCGCAGGAACTCCCCCGACACCGGGAAGCCGCCGTACCCGCGGATCTCGGGGATACCGGACTTCTGCAGCAGGTGCAGTGCGCCGCCGCCGGCACCGACGAAGACGAACTTCGCGGCGATCCGCTGGGTCGACCGTCCGATCTCGTTGCGGACGTTGAGCACCCAGCCCTCGGAGACCTTCGAGCGGGTCAGGTTGGTGACCTGGTGCGAGGGCTCGAACTCGACGCCGTCGATCTCGAGCTGGTCGAAGAGCTGCCGGGTGAGCGACCCGAAGTCGACGTCCGAGCCGGCGGCCGAGTACGTCGCTGCGATCGGCTGGTCCTTCTTGCGGCCGGGGATCAGCGCCGGCGCCCACTGTCGGATCTGCGTCGGGTCGTCGGAGAACTCGATGCCCGCGAAGAGCGGGTGGTCGTGCATGGCCTCGTACCGGGCGCGCATGTAGGCGACGTTCGCCTCGCCCCACACGAAGGAGATGTGCGGGGTCGGGTTGATGAAGTTCGACGGCTCCGGCAGCACACCGGTCTCGACCAGGTGCGCCCAGAACTGCCGGGAGACCTGGAACTGCTCGTTGACCGTGACGGCCTTCGCGATGTCGACGCGGCCGTCCGGCAGTTCCGGCGTGTAGTTCAGCTCGCACAGTGCGGAGTGCCCGGTGCCGGCGTTGTTCCAGGGGTTCGAGGACTCCTGCGCCACGGTACCGAGCCGTTCGTACACGCGGATCTTCCAGGTCGGCTCGAGCCTGTGGATGATGGCCCCGAGCGTGGCACTCATGATGCCTCCGCCGATGAGGACGACGTCGATGGGGTCCACCTGCTTCTCTGCCACCTGTCGATCCTACCGGCGTCCCCCGACAGACGGACAGGAGGCCCGTGGCGGTGTCGCCACGGGCCTCCCGTCCGTCTGTCGGTCGCGCTCGGCGCGCTACGCGTCGACGGAGCGGCGCGCGACGATCGTCTCGGCGATCTGCACCGCGTTGAGCGCGGCGCCCTTGCGGAGGTTGTCGTTGCTGACGAACAGCACCAGGCCACGACCCTCGGGTGCGGACTGATCGGCGCGGATCCGGCCGACGAACGCGGGGTCCTGGCCAGCGGCCTGCAGCGGGGTCGGGACGTCGGAGAGCTCGACACCGGGGGCGTTCGACAGGATCTCGGTCGCACGCTCGGGCGACAGGGGGCGCTCGAACTCGGCGTGCACCGAGATGGAGTGCCCGGTGAACACGGGCACGCGCACGCACGTGCCGGCGACGAGCAGGTCGGGGAGCTCGAGGATCTTCCGGCTCTCGTTCCGGAGCTTCTTCTCTTCATCGGTCTCGCCCAGGCCGTCCTCGACGATGCTGCCGGCGAGCGGGATCACGTCGAAGGCGATCGGTCGGACGTACTTGACCGGCTCGGGGAGCGTCACGGCTGATCCGTCGTGCGTCAGCGCAGCGGTGTCCTGCTCGAGCGCGGCCTTCGCCTGGCTCAGCAGTTCTTCCACGCCGGCGAGCCCGGAACCCGAGACCGCCTGGTAGGTCGTGGCGACCAGGCGGCGGAGCCCCGACTCGGTGTCGAGCACCTTGAGCACCGGCATGATCGCCATCGTCGTGCAGTTCGGGTTCGCGATGATGCCCTTCGGCGCCTGGTCGATGGCGTGCGGGTTCACCTCGCTCACGACGAGCGGGACGTCGGGGTCCATGCGCCAGGCGCTCGAGTTGTCGACGACGAGTGCCCCGGCGGCGGCGAACTTCGGCGCGAGGGCCCGCGAGGCGGTGGCCCCGGCGGAGAACAGCGCGATGTCGATGCCGGACGGGTCGGCGAGCTCTGAGTCCTCGACCACGATCTGCTCGCCGCGGAACGGCAGCGTCGTGCCGGCGGAACGGGCGCTCGCGAAGAAGCGGACCCGGTCGGCCGGGAACGCGCGCTCCTCGAGCAGGCGACGCATCACGGCGCCGACCTGGCCGGTGGCGCCGACGACGGCGACGGTGAGGGTGCTCATGCGGTGCTCCTGGTGGTTCAGCGGATCAACGGGTCGGCGGGGCGTCAGCGGCCGGTGCCGGCGTAGACGACTGCCTCGGCGTCGGCATCGAGGCCGAACGCGCTGTGCACGACGCGCATCGCCTCGTTCAGGGTGTCGGCGCGGGTCACGACCGAGATGCGGATCTCGGACGTGGAGATCATCTCGATGTTGATCGACGCGTCGTGCAGGGCGCGGAAGAGCTGCGCCGAGACGCCGGCGTTCGTGCGCATCCCGGCGCCGACCAGGGCGAGCTTGCCGATCTGGTCGTCGTACTGGATGCTCTCGTAGCCGATGTCGGCCTTCGCGACCTCGAGCGCCGTCAACACGGTCTGGCCCTGGTCCTTCGGCAGGGTGAACGAGATGTCTGTCCGCCCGGTCGACGCTGCCGACACGTTCTGGACGATCATGTCGATGTTCGCCCCGGCACGCGCGACGTTGGTGAAGATCTCGGCGGCCTTGCCCGGCTGGTCCGGGACCCCCACGACGGTGATCTTGCCCTCGGAGAGGTCTCCGGCGATCCCGGTGATGATCGGTTCTTCCACGGTTTCCCCCTCGGCAGGGTTGTAGACGATGGTGCCCTCGTTGTTGTTGAACGAGGACCGGACGTGCAGGGTGACGCCGTGCCGCCGGGCGTACTCGACGGCGCGGATGTACAGGACCTTGGCACCCGAGGCTGCGAGCTCGAGCATCTCTTCACTGGTGACGCGGTCGACCTTGCGGGCCTTCGGCACGACACGGGGGTCGGCGGTGAAGATACCGTCGACATCGGTGTAGATCTCACAGACGTCGGCGTCGAGTGCTGCGGCGAGGGCGACGGCGGTGGTGTCCGAACCGCCGCGGCCGAGCGTCGTGATCTCGCCGGTGGTGCGGTTGAAGCCCTGGAACCCGGCGACGATCGCGACGTGCCCGGAGTCGAGCGCTTCGCGCACGCGCTTCGGGGTCACGTCGACGATGCGGGCCTTGCCGTGCTGGGCATCGGTGAGCATGCCGGCCTGGCTGCCGGTGTAGGACGACGCTTCGACGCCGAGGCTCTTGATCGCCATCGCGAGCAGCGCCATCGAGATGCGCTCCCCCGCGGTGAGGAGCATGTCGAGCTCACGGCCGGCCGGGATCGGCGTGACGGAGTGCGCCAGGTCGACGAGTTCGTCGGTGGTGTCGCCCATCGCCGACACCGCCACGACGACGTCGTTGCCGGCCTTCTTCGTCTCGACGATCCGCTTCGCCACGCGCTTGATGCTCTCGGCGTCCGCGACGGATGAACCACCGAACTTCTGCACGATCAAGGCCACTGGCTGGTACTCCCGGAGACGGCGACACCGCGAGGTCACGCGGTCTCACAATGGTAGTCGGTGTTTCGGGGATGTTGCGTGCGAGCCGGCCCGCACGCAAGGATCCTGCGCGGTGGTCAGCCGCCGACGACGCGGCGGCCCTCGAAGGCACGACCGAGCGTGACCTCGTCGGCGTACTCCAGGTCGCCGCCGACCGGCAGCCCCGACGCGAGCCGCGTGGTGCGGATGCCCATCGGGACGAGCAGCCGGCTGAGGTACGTCGCGGTCGCCTCTCCCTCGAGGTTGGGGTCGGTCGCGATGATGACCTCGGCCACGGTGCCGTCGGCCAGGCGGGTCATGAGCTGCTGGATGCGGAGGTCGTCCGGACCGATGCCGTCGATCGGGCTGATCGCGCCGCCGAGCACGTGGTACAGGCCACGGAACTCGCGCGTGCGCTCGATCGCCGCGACGTCCTTCGCTTCTTCCACCACGCAGATTGTCGCCGGCGAGCGTCGCGGGTCACGGCAGATGCTGCACTGGACGTTCTCGGTGACGTTTCCGCAGATCTCGCAGAAGCGCACACGCTCCTTGACGTCGGCGAGCAGCTCCGACAGCCGGCTCGGGTCGAACGACTCGGTCTGCAGGATGTGGAAGGCGATGCGTTGCGCCGACTTCGGGCCGATGCCGGGCAGGCGGCCGAACTCGTCGATGAGGTCCTGGACGATCCCGTCGTACATCAGGCACCGTCCTGGTGGAGAGCGGTCTCCTCGATGAACTGGGCGTTGAGGATCTCACGCACGACGGCCTCGCCGTACCGGCCGGCGACCGGGGCGCGGCGCGCGGGCGGTGCGGTGTGCGCGGGAGCGGCGGCGGGCTGGGCCGCGCGCTGCGGTGCGGCCTGCTGCGCCGGGGCTGCCGGCGGCGCGGCTGCTGCGCTTGCGGGCGCGGATCCGCGACCGATCCCCGGGTCGGGGAACGGGGCGCCGTCGTCGTACGGTTCGTCGTCGAGCGGGTAGTCGTCGACCGGCACGACCGGCACGACCGGACCGCCGGGAGGCACGGCTCCCGCTCCGGACGCCGCCTGCGGCCCCGGAGTGGTCGGCTGGGCGGGCTGCCCGGCCGTGGCAGCGCCCGGTCGCGCAGGTGCGGCCGACGGTGTCGACTCGGCCGGCTGGGGCGTGCTCGTCTCGGCAGGGGCGACCGGCGCGGACGCCGGCACGGTGCCGAAGGGTGCTGCCCAGCTGGGCTCGACGGATTCCGGGACGGCGTCGGCGGTGGGGTCGCTGGCGGGGATCGTCGCGACCGCCCAGTCCGTGACCGGTGCGCCGGAGGGAGCGGGGGTCGGTTCGGCCGGTGCCTGCTCGCGCTGCGGGGCGGACGCGGTCGGCGCTGCCGTCGGCGCCGGCGCTGCCTTCGGCTCCGGCGCGGACTTCGGCGCGGGCGCTGCCGTCGGCGCCGGCGCTGCCTTCGGCTCGGGTGCTGCCGACGCGGCCTTCGGCTCCGCGGCAGGTGCAGCCGTCGGCGCGGGCTCACCAGCGGATGCCGGTGCCGGGGACTCCGGTGCTGCGGGCTCGGGCGCCGGGGCCGGGGTCGCGGCGGCGGCGGGCGCCTGGGCAGCGGGCACCGGACGCTGGACCGGTGCGGGCTGCTGTGCCGGAGCCGACTGCTGCTGCTGCTGGGGACGCTGCTGCCCCGGCCCACGGGCGACGAACTTCACGCGGAGCCCGAGGACGTCCACGATGGCGGCGCGCAGCAGTTCGCTGACGCTGGCCGACGGGTCGGACATCTCCTTGAACGAGGCGACGTCCTGCTGGCTCGGGAACGTCAGCGTCAGCACGTCGTCGCGCAGCGCGGTGACCTGCGCCGTGACGACCACCGACCACGCCGAACGCTTGGCGTGCTGCACGTGCTCGACGATCTGCGGCCAGGAGTCGCGCATCTGCTGGAAGCCGACGGCACCGACGGTCCGGACGGCGGGCTCGTCACCGATCGTCGTGCCCTGACCGGTGGACGACGGGCTGACCGGCTCGGCAGCGGGCTTCGAGGGCTCTGGCTTCGCGGGCCCGGTCGAGGTCTGCGCGGGCGCTGCGGGAGCGCTCGGAGCGACCGCTGCCCACGACGCTGCGGCGTCGCGGGCCACGGTTCCGGAGTCGGCCTGCGGCGCGGCGAGCTGCTCGACGGGACGCTCGGGCGTCGTGCGAGCCGCTGCCGGAGCGGGCGTCGGGGCGAGGGAGGGAGCAGGAGCTGCGGGAGCCGCGGCCGCCGGCTGCTCACGACGGGGGGCCGCGACGGCGGGAGCGGACTGCTCGCTGGCGCCGGCCTGGTGTCCACCGACGTCGCCCACACCGACACGACGTTCCAGCCGCTCCACCCGGGCGAGGGCTCCGCGCTGGGTGTCGTCGGCCTCGGGCACGAGCATCCGGGCCGTCATGAGTTCGAGGTGCAACCGGGGCGAGGTCGCGCCGGTCATCTCGGTGAGGGCCCGGTTCGCGATGTCGGCGGAACGGGAGAGCCCAGTCGCGCCGAAGACCCCGGCCTGGCGGCTCATGGTGTCGAGCTCTTCCGGCGAGACCCCGCGCAGGACCGCGGCGGCGCTCTCGTTCGTCGCCGCGACGACGATCAGGTCGCGCAGGCGCTCGAGCAGGTCCTCGACGAAGCGGCGGGGGTCCTGTCCGGTCTGCACGACCCGGTCGATCGCGGCGAACGCGGACGCCGGGTCGGCGACCGCCAGGGCGTCGACGACGTCGTCGAGCAGGGCGGCGTCGGTGTAGCCGAGCAGGGCCACGGCACGCTCGTAGGCGATCGCACCGTCTTCGCTGCCGGCCATCAGCTGGTCGAGCAGCGACAGGGTGTCACGGACGGATCCGCCGCCGGCACGCACCACCAGGGGCAGGACACCGGGAGCCACCGACACGGACTCCTGCGTGCAGAGCTGCTCGATGTACTCGAGCATCACCGCGGGCGGGACGAGCCGGAACGGGTAGTGGTGGGTGCGCGACCGGATGGTGCCGATGACCTTCTCGGGCTCGGTCGTCGCGAAGATGAACTTGACGTGCTCCGGCGGTTCTTCGACCAGCTTGAGCAGCGCGTTGAAGCCCTGCGGCGTCACCATGTGCGCTTCGTCGAGGATGAAGATCTTGTAGCGGTCGCGAGCCGGGGCGAACACGGCACGGTCGCGCAGGTCACGCGCGTCGTCGACACCGTTGTGGCTCGCGGCGTCGATCTCGATGACGTCGAGGGAGCCGCTGCCGTCGCGGGCGAGTTCCACGCAGCTCGGGCAGACGCCGCACGGGGTGTCGGTCGGGCCCTCGGCGCAGTTGAGGCAGCGCGCGAGGATGCGGGCCGAGGTCGTCTTGCCGCAGCCACGGGGCCCGCTGAACAGGTAGGCGTGGTTGACGCGGTTCGTGCGGAGCGCCGTGCGGAGCGGGTCGGTGACCTGCGACTGCCCGATCAGCTCGGCGAAGTTCTCGGGCCGGTAACGGCGATACAGGGCGGTGACCACGCGACAAGGGTAGCCGTCACGACCGACAACCCGCGTGCCCGTCCACAGGTCGTCCCGCCGGGCCAGACCACCCGTCGGCGGTGGGCCGAGCGCCCGGACGGCACCGCGCCTCCCGTCCGTCTGGTCGACGGGCGGGAGGCGCGGTGTGTGACGCCGGTGCGGACTCAGCCGCGGGTGCGGCGACGGAACCCGCCGGCGAGGCGGGAGAGCCCCAGCAGCAGGAACCCGAGGGCTACCAGGCCCGCCGCGGTGCCGGCGATCGGGACGACGTCCGCGCCGGTCCAGGCGAGGTCACCGGTGCCGTTGCCGGAGCCACCGATCCCGGTGCCCGAGCCGTTCCCGGAGCCACCGCCGGTGCCGATGCCGGTCCCGCTGCCGCCGCCGGTCCCCGGCGTGCCGGGCAGACCGGGAGCACCCGGCGCTCCGGGGGTACCGGGGGTACCGGGCGTCCCGGGCGTTCCGGGAGTACCGGGCGTTCCGGGGGTACCGGGCGTGCCCGGCTCCTCCGGGTCGACGGCGTCGTCCATCACCATGACGCGGACCATCTGCGCCTGCGAGGTGAACCCGCCGACGGACTGGGTGACGCGCAGCATGTGCCCACCGACCGGCAGCGCAACCATGACCCACCACTCGCCGTCCTCGTCGGCCGTCGTGGCGACCGCGTCACGGCCCATCGGCTGCACGGTGACGGTCGCGCCGGGCTCGGCGGTGCCCGTGACCATCAGGTCGTGGTCACCGTCCTCGTCCGCCATGTACTGCGAACCCGGTGTCGGCGAGGTGACCGCAAGCGGCTCCAGGGTGTCGACCACGATCGGCACCTGCGGCGCCGCCGAGGTCGTGCCGTTCACTGACTGCGTGGCGCTGATCGTCCACTCCCCCTCGGGGACGCGCTCGAACACGACGCTCCACGCACCCTCGTCGTCGGCGGTGGTGGCGCGGACCTGCCCGGTGGACAGGGTCGCCGTCACCGCGGCGCCGGGGGTGGCCTGACCGGTCACCGTGAACGAGCCGGTGTCACCGAAGCCGTCCGCCCGGATCAGCTGCCCGGGGTCGGGGCTCGTGATGACGATGCCCGTCTCCTGCGCGGCCACGACCGTGACGCCGGCGGTCACCGGGTCGGAGGTCCGACCGCCGATCGTCTGCGTCGCCGACACCGTGTGGTCCCCGAGGGGGACGCCACCGATCGTGACCGTCCACGAACCGTCGTCGCCGGCGGTCGTCGTGGCGGTCCGGCCGTCGACGTCGACCGTGACGGTCGCGCCGGGCTCGGCGGTGCCGCTCACCGGGACCGACGTCGTCGACCCCGTGGTCGGGAACGCCTGGCCGTCGCTCGGGCTCGAGATGACGACCGGCGTCGCGGCCGTCACGGTGAAGCCGACCTGCGGGGCGTCCGTGGTGGCACCGTCGACCGTCTGGCTGGCGGCGATGGTGTGGGTCCCCTCGTCGACGTCCGGCACCGTCACGGACCACGCACCGTCGTCGTCCGCGGTCGTGGTGACCGCGGGGCCGTCGTCGATGCGGACCGAGACGGCGGCGTTCGGTGCCGAGGTGCCGGTCACGCGGACGTCGGTCGAACCGCCGAGCACGCGGATGTCGGCGCCGTCGGCCGGGGCGGTCACGACGATCGCGTCCGCAGCGGCCACCACGACGGTGACGTCGCGCTCGATCGGGTCGGACGTCGTGCCGTTCACGACCTGGGTGACGACGAGCGTGTGCTCGCCCGCCGACACGTCGACGAGGGCGGTCTCCCACCGTCCGTCGGTGCCGACACGGACCACGACCGGGTCGGCGTCGTCGAGGACGACGCGGACCGTCGCACCAGGCTGGCCCTCGCCGCCGACCGGGACGGTCGCGGTGGGGTCGGTGCTCGGCACGGTGAACGTGGTGTCGTCCGCCGGGGCGGTGACCGTCAGCGCGGCACCTGGTGCCACCGTGAAGGTGCTGCGCACCGCTGCGGACGTCGAGCCGTCGACCGTCTGGGTCGCACGGATCGTGTGCTCGCCGACGGCGGTGTCCGACAGTTCGACGCTCCAGGTGCCGGCGTCGGTCGCGGTCACGGTCCGGGCGTCGCCACCGTCGATCGTGACGCGGACCTCGGCACCGGGCTCGGCCGCCCCCGCGGCGGTGAGGGTCGCGAGCGAGTCGCGCTGGGCGACCCGGATCGTGGTCCCGTCCGCCGGGGTGGCGATCGTGATCGGGTCGGCGACGAGGACGCGGACGTCCACCGTCACCGGCGCGGACTCGGTGTCGTCGATGCGCTGCGTGACGCTGACGGTCGTGGTGCCGGCCGGCACACCGGGGACCGAGACGCTCCACGCGCCCTCGTCGTCCGCGGTGGTCGACTCGGTGCGACCGTCGCCCAGGTCGACCACGATGGTCGCGCCCGGCTCGGCGGTGCCGGCGACGTCGACCGTCGTCGTGCCGTCCCCGTCGGCGACCGTGTACTCCTGGTCGGCCGTCGGCTCGGTGATGACGACGGGTGCGCCCGCCTCGATCTCGAACGTCGTCTCGACCGGGGTGGTGGAGGTCGAGCCGTCCACGGTCTGCGTCACCTCGACGGTGTGCTCGCCGACACCGAGGTCCGGCACGTCGACGCTCCACGAGCCGTCGTCTCCGGCGGTGACCTCGACGGGGTCGCGGTCGTCGACGGTGACCGTCACCGTGGCGCCGGGCTGGGCGTCACCGGCGACCGTCACGGTCGTCGTCGCGTCACCGTCGGCCACCGTGATGGCGTCGTCGCCGGGCTCACGGATGACCAGGGCCGCAGCGGCGACCACGGACACCGGTCGTTCGACCGCCGCACTCGTGGTGCCGTTCACGGCCTGCGTGACCGAGGCCGTGAACGAGCCGGTCGGCACGTCCTCGACCGTGGTCGTCCAGCGGCCGTCCTCGTCCACGGTCGCCGTGGCGCTCCCGCCGTCGCCGAGGTCGACCGTGACGGTCGCGCCCGGCTCACCGCTGCCCGCGAAGTCGACCCCGGTGGTGGCGTCGTCGTCCGCCACCGTCACGGTGGTGGCACCCCGCGGGGTGGAAACGACGAGCGGGGCTCCGGCACGGACCGACACCGCCGCCGTCACCGGCGTCGAGGTCTGCCCGCCGACGACCTGCGTCGCGGTGACGCGGTGGTCACCGACCGGGACGTCCTGCAAGGTGGTCTCCCACCGGCCGTCCTCGTCCGCGGTCACCGTCTCGGTCTCACCGGTCGACAGCCGGACCGTCACCTCGGCGTCGGGCTGGGCGCGACCGGTCACCTCGACGTCGGCGGTGCCGGACGTGTCGGCGACCGTCAGGACGTCGCCGTCCTCCGGGGTCACGATGGCGAGCGCGGTTCCGGCCCGCACCGTGACGGTCTGGTCCGGACTGGAGGCGGTGGTCCCGCCGACCGTCTGGCTGGCGGCGAGCGTCGGGGTGCCGACACCGACCCCACCGAACGTGACCGTCCAGTCGCCGTCCGCGTCCGCGGTGGTGGTCGCCTCGTCGTCGCCGAGTCGCACCGTCACCGGTGCGCCCGGCTCGGCCGAGCCCGTGACGACGACGTCGCGCGTCGCGTCGGCATCCGGCACGAGGAGGACCACGTCGGTCCCCGGTGCGGTGATCGTGACGGCGTCGGCGGCCTCGATCGTGACCGTGCGCTCGACCGGCTCGGAGGTGCGCGGGTCGGAGACGGTCCCGGCCAGGGTCTGGGTGACCGTGACCTGGTGCTCGTCGACGCCGAGGTCGGGGAACGTGATCGACCACGTGCCGTCGGCACCGACCGTCGTCTCCTGGTCCTCGGAGCCGGCGAGGGTCGCCGTGACCGTGGCGCCGGGCTGGCCGGTGCCGGTGACCGTGACGTCGCGCTCGACATCGGGGCCGGCGACCGTGATCGGGTCCGTGTCCGGACCGGTGATCGTCAGCGCGTTGGCCGTGACGACCTCGAAGGTGATCGGGACGGCGCTCGTCACGACGTCCTCGACCTCCTGGCTGGCCGACGCCGTGTACAGGCCGGTCGGGGCGAGACCGGTGGCGTCGACCGCCCACCGACCGTCGTCGCCGGCCGTGGTGGTGAACCGGGTGCCGGGTCCGACCGACACGGTCACCGCGGCGCCGGGCTCGGCCGTGCCGGTGATCCGGACGGTCGCGGTGGCGTCGGCGTCGACCACGACGAAGCGTGCGCCGCTCGCCGGGGTGTCGATGACGATGGCGTTGCCGGGGACCACGGTGAAGTCACGCGTGACCACCGGGCCGTCGGTGCCGTTCACGGTCTGCACGGCCTCGACGGTGTGCTCACCGATGCCGAGCTGCGTGGTCGGGAGCTCCCAGTTGCCGGCCGTGTCCGTGACGACCTCGACGGGGTCGCCCTCATCGATCGTGACGGCGACGGTCGCGCCGGGCTCCGCGGTGCCGCGGACCACCACGTTGGCCTCGCCGCCGGTGCCGGCGGGCACCTGCTGGGCATCACCCGGTGCCACGATGACGAGCTCGTCGCCGGCCTCGACCGCGAAGTCACGGTCGACCGGTGCCGAGGTCGCACCGTCGACGGTTTGGGTGACCGTCGCGGTGTGGTCGCCGGTGCCGACGTCCGACAGGATCACCGACCAGGCGCCCTGCGGGTTCGCCGTCGTGGACACCGCGTCGCCGTCGTCCAGGACGACCTCGACGCGTGCGCCGGGCTGCGCGGTGCCCCGCACGGTGACGTCGACGACGGAGTCGTCGGTCGCGACCGTGACGGTGGCGTCCTGCGCCGGAGCGGTGACGGCGAGCGGGGCGCCCGACTGCACCGTGACGACCTGGCGGACGGCCGGCGAGGTGGTCCCGCCGACGGTCTGCGTCGCCGAGATCGTGTACCGACCGACCGGGACGTCGGTGACGGTCACCGTCCAGGTGCCGTCGTCGTCGGCCGTCGTGGTGGCGGTCAGCCCGTCGCCGAGCGAGACCCACACCTCGGCGCCGGCCTCGGCCGTGCCGGCCAGGTCGAGGTCGGTGGTGGTCCCTGCGTCGAGGACGGTGACCACGTCGCCGTCGTCGGGCGAGGTGATCGCGAGCGGGTCGCCCGCCTCGACGGTGAAGGTGGTCTCGACCGGGCCGGACGTGGTGCCGTCGACGCTCTGACGCGCCGTCGCGGTGCGGCCGCCGACCGGGACCCCCACGAACGTGGTCGTCCAGGCGCCGTCCTCGTCCGCGGTGACCGCGGCGGTGAAGGAACCACCGATGCCGACCGTGACCCGGGCGTTCGGGGCGGCCGAGCCGGACACCGTCACCGGGGTGGTCGAGTCCGCGTCCGCGACGGTGATGGTGCTGCCGTCGGCCGGCTCGTCGATGGTGAGCGCGGGGGCCGCCGTCACGGTGAAGTCGCGGGTGACCGGGGCGCTCGTGATGCCGCCGACGGTCTGGGTGACCTCGGCCGAGTACTCCCCGGCCGGGACGTCCGTGACGCTGGTCGACCAGGTGCCGTCGGCGTTCGCGCGGGTGGTGGCGGTCAGGCCGTCACCGAGGTCGACGTCCACGCGGGCGCCAGCCTGTGCGCTGCCTGCGAACGGGACGGACCGGGTGTCGCCGGCGAGCGGGAAGTCCTGGTCCGCCGTGGGGGTGTCGACGGTCAGGCCGGCGGCGGCCACGACCCGGAAGGACCGGGTCACGGGTGCCGAGGTCGTGTCGCCGACGGTCTGCGTGACGCTCGCCGTCTGCTCGCCGACCGGGACCTCGGGGACGGTGACGCTCCAGGCGCCGGCGTCATCGGCCGTGCCCGTCGCGGTCACGCCGCCGCCCAGGTCGACGCTGATGCGCGCGTTCGCCGTCGCGGTGCCCGTCAGGGTGACCGGAGCGGTCTCCCCCGTGGTGGTGAAGGTCTGACCGGCTGTGGGGGTGGTGATCGTCAGTGCGCGCTGGGCGACGACGGAGAAGTCCTGCGTCGCGGAGCCGGCCGCGGTGCCGCCGACCGTCTGGGTCGCGGTCGCGGTGTACGCACCGGTGGGGACGTCGGCGATGGTCGTCGTCCAGGTCCCGTCGGCAGCGACGGTCGCGGTGCCGGTCCGGTCCCCGCCGAGGCTCACGGCCACGGTGGCGCCGGGCTCCCCGGCCCCGCTCACGACGACGCTGCGGGTCGAGGTCGCCGACGGCACGGTGAACTGCTGTCCGGCCGTGGGCGCCGTGATGGTCGGAGCCGCGAAGGCCGTGGCGCGCACGGTCGAGGTGGCGAGGTCCACGGTGGCGACGTTCACCCCGGGGAGCACGGAGAGCCGCAGGGCGTGCACGCTCCGCGATCCGGTGTCGTACCCGCGGGGGTCGCGGAAGCCGGTGGTGTCCTGCGCGTTCACGGTGAGGTCGACGACCTGACGGAGCAGCAGCACGACGGGGCTCAGCAGGGTGGAGACGGCCGAGGTCGTCGCCGTCAGCGTCGAGCCGAGGTTCGTCAGGGCCGTGCCCGTCACGAGGGGACGCACGACGGTCTGCAGCGCCGGGATGACGACGGTGTTGACCGCCGGGGCGAGCAGGGTGCCGAGCACGTTCAGGCCGAGGGGCCCGCCCGTCGCCGTCACCGTGGCGGTGGCGGGCGACGTGCCGGCGAGGGCGCCGAGCGTGGTGTCCGCCCGGAGGGCCAGTGCGGTGAGCGGGATGCCCGCGAGGTTGACGTTCGCGGTGACGTTCACCCGCACGGCGGTCGAGTTGATCGTGTTCACGACCGCGGTCTGCAGTGCCGTCGGCAGCTGCGTGCCGAGGATCGTCGTGATGCTCCGGTTGATCGAGCTCACGGCCGCCTCGGTCAGCACCGACGTGTTCGCGGGTTGACCGTTCAGCGTGGTGAGCCGGTCGAGGTCGACCGTGATCGCGCCGGTCGACGGCGTGATCGTCACCGCACCGTCCGTGAGCGGCTGCTGCAGCACACGGGTCAGGGTGTCGTCGAGGTTCAGGTCGACGGTCGCGGTGACCGTCGTGCCGTTGAGGTTCACGAGTCCGAGGCTCGTCGTGCGGAGGAGCCGCTGGAGCTCGCTCGTCAGCGCCGTGGTGGTACCGGACAGCGCGCCGTCGGCACCGACCGCGGAGTTCACCGTCCCCGAGAAGGTGCGCAGGTCGTTCCGGAGCGCCGTACTGAGGCCGGCGACCGCCGGGCTCGTCAGGTTCAGGTCCGCACCGGCGATCCGGTAATCGGTCGCCGTCCCGACCGTGGTGCCCCGCGTCGCCTGGATCCGGGAGGCCAGGGCCCCGACCCGCAGCTGCGCGTTCGACAGCAGCGTGGTGTCGGCGCCGACACGCGAGAACAGCGGGTTGAGGTTGACCGTCGCCGCACCGGTGCCGGACCCCGTGCCGACCCCGATGCCGCCGTCGTTCGTCAGGAGCCCCGACGACGCGGTCGCTCCGGTGGCCGAGGTCGTGGCGTACTGACCGTCGACGCCGAGGGTCAGGATGCCGTTCGGGCCGAGCAGGTTGACGTCGTTGCCGAGGTTCACCCCGACCGCGTTGAGCGCCGTCAGGTTGAGCGGCTGGTTCGTGGTGCCGCCGCCGGAGCTCGCGCCCCGCGCGGAGTACGCGCCCCCGAGCTGGGCGACCGCGTCGGCGTTGACGATGCCGGAGCCGCTGAGCAGCAGCCCCTCGGCCTCGGCGACGTCGGTCTGGGCGGCCGCAGCGGGTTGGATCGCCACGGTGGCGGCGATGAGCGCCGTCACCGTGGCGACGACGCCGCCGCGCAGGAGGAGCCGCCGACCGTCCGTCGCTCGTCCTCGAGCTCGGCCGTCGGCGCGGGTGATCCGTCGTGTCCGTTCGTCCGCTGCGGAGGGTACGGGGGTACCGGGCAGCGACGCGTGCCTGCGCATGCGTGTCTCTTTTCCTGGCGGGCGCGCCCGCCACCTGATCCTCGGAATCCACCGCTGGTGAGGCGGTGGAGGCTCCTCCGCTGGTGAGGCGGTGGAGGGTCGGAACCCTGGTTGGGGATTCCTGAGGCAGATCTTTACACACGATCAGGTTCATGTCCGCGCGTGCCGCCGAAAAAGTGCGCTGGCCCTCCCGAACGGGGGGGCGTCACCGGGGAGCACACTCGGAGACGAGCAGGGCCGTGAAACGAAGAACACTCCCCACGCACCCGCGCACGAGATCAGCGCAGCCCCGGTTACCCTCCGGAAACGAAGAAGACTCCTCACGCACCCGCCAGAGCCCGGTTACCCTTGCTGCGTTTCCGCCCTGGGGGAGTTGGCCTGGATGGCGTCACGTGAGGAGCCGCCGAGAAGTCTACCGGACGCGACGGGCAGACTCGAACACATGAAGATCGCCATCGCCGGAGGACACGGCCAGATCGCCCTGCTCCTCGCCCGCCAGATCACCGACGCCGGCCACGACGCCGTCGCGATCGTCCGCAACCCCGCGCACGTGGCCGACGTCGAGCAACAGGGGGCGCGTGCGATCGTCGCCGACCTGGAGCAGCTCGGCGACGACGACCTGGCGCTCCGCCTTCGCGGTGTGGACGCCGTGGTGTTCGCCGCTGGTGCCGGGCCGAACAGCGGCGCCGAAGGGAAGCTCACCGTCGACCGTGACGGCGCGATCCTGCTCGCCGACGCCGCCGAGCGTGCCGGCATCGAGCGCTACGTGATGATCTCCGCGATGGCGGCCGACACCTACGACCCCGAGCTCGCGGTGGTGCCCGCGCAGGACGACGCCGCGGTGTTCCAGGTCTACCTGCGGGCGAAGGCCGAGGCGGACGCGAACCTGCGGGCACGACGACTCCGTTGGACGATCGTGCGTCCCGGCGGCCTGCTCGACACGCCGCCGCAGGGCACCGTCCACGTCGGCCGGACGGTGCCGCGCGGCTCGATCCCCCGCGCTGACGTCGCGACCGTCGTCCTGCACGCCCTGCTCGACGACGCCGCGGTCGGCGTGCAGTTCGAGGTCACCAGCGGCGACACCCCGATCCCGGCGGCGCTGGACGCGCTCACCTGACCGGTCCGCGCGGCCCGCACCGTGCGGTGGACGCGGCCCACGGGCGGCCGGGAGGCGCGGTGCCAGCCCGCACCGCGCCTCCCGGCCGCACCGTGCGCACCTGCTCACCCCGTGCGGGCTTCCGCGCCCCGTGCCCCGCTGCAAGCGCGCACCCAGCAGCCAGCCCTTCACCAGCCGACGAACACCGCACCGTGCCGCCGCGACGCGGCGGCACGCGTCAGAGCGCGACCGCAGCCGACTGCCGGGCGATCTCGAGCTCCTCGTTCGTCGGGATGACGAGCACCGCGACCCGTGAACCGTCCGTGGAGATGCGGCGGGCATCCCGCGACGCCAGCTCGTTGCGGTCCGGATCGACCTCGATGCCCAGGTGCTCGAGCCCCGCGAGCACGCGCCGCCGCAGCAGTGCGTTGTTCTCGCCGACCCCCGCGGTGAACACGACCGCGTCGAGCCCGCCGAGCTGTGCCGTGTAGGCGCCCACGTAGCGACGGATGCGGTGGCGGTACACGGCGAGCGCCGCCTCCGCCTGCTCGTCGCCCTTGGTGGCGGCGTCCTGCACGTCGCGCATGTCGCCGTTGCCGGTCAGGCCGAGCAGGCCGGACCGCTTGTTGAGCATGGTGTCGAGCTCGTCGAAGGTCATCCCGGCCTCGCGGTGCAGGTGGATGAGCACCGCGGGGTCGAGGTCTCCGGAGCGGGTGCCCATGACGAGCCCCTCGAGCGGCGTGAGCCCCATCGAGGTCTCGATCGACCTGCCGCCGTCGATCGCCGCGACCGAGGCCCCGTTGCCCAGGTGCAGCACGATCGTCTTGAGCTCGGCGAGCGGCCGGTCGAGGAACTCCGCGGCCTGCTCGGAGACGTACTTGTGGCTGGTGCCGTGCATGCCGTAGCGGCGGATCCCGTACTCGGCGGCCAGGTCGGCGGGGATCGCGTACGTGTACGCGTGCGGCGGCATGGTCTGGTGGAACGCGGTGTCGAACACGGCGACGTGCGGGACGTCCGAGAAGACCTGCTTCGCGGCGCGGATGCCCTCGAGGTTCGCCGGGTTGTGCAGTGGCGCGAGGCTGTTGAGGTCCTCGATCTGCTGCTCGACCTGGTCCGTGACGACCGTTGCGTGGTCGAAGGTGGTGCCGCCGTGCACGACGCGGTGGCCGACGACGGCTGGCGGGTGCTCGTCGAAGGACGGGCCGACCTTCGCGAACGCGTCGATCATCGCCTGGAACCCGGCCGCGTGGTCGGGCACCGAAGCGGCGTCGTTCGACGACGACTCCCCCGTCAGCGCGTTGGTGTGCTTCCAGGCCCCGGCGGATTCGCCGATGCGCTCGACGAGCCCGGAGGCGAGCGTGCGCTCGTCCTCGAGTTCGATGAGCTGGTACTTGAACGAACTCGAGCCGGAGTTGACGACGAGGGCTGCGGTCACGGGGTGGTCACTTTCTGTCGGGCCTGGAGGCGCGGTGCGGGTCGGGCGGTCAGGCCGCGTCGGTCGCGGTGCCGGCCTGGATCGCGGTGATCGCGACGGTGTTCACGATGTCGCCCACCAGGGCGCCGCGCGACAGGTCGTTGATCGGCTTGCGCAGGCCCTGCAGGACCGGGCCGATCGCCACGGCGCCGGCCGAGCGCTGCACGGCCTTGTACGTGTTGTTGCCGGTGTTGAGGTCCGGGAAGATGAACACCGTCGCGCGGCCGGCGACCGGGGAGTCCGGCATCTTGGTCGACGCGACCGTGGGGTCGGCTGCGGCGTCGTACTGAATCGGGCCCTCGACGAGCAGGTCGGGCCGGCGTTCCCGCACGAACGCGGTGCCGGCGCGCACCTTGTCGACGTCGGCGCCGGAGCCGCTGTCGCCGGTGGAGTAGCTGAGCATCGCGACGCGGGGGGCGATGCCGAACTGGGTCGCGGTCTCGGCGGACGAGATGGCGATGTCGGCGAGCTGCTCGCTCGTCGGGTCCGGGATCACCGCGCAGTCCCCGTAGACGAGCACGCGGTCGGCGAGCGCCATCAGGAACACGCTCGACACGATCGAGGTGTCCGGACGGGTCTTGATGATCTCGAACGACGGCCGGATCGTGTGCGCCGTGGTGTGCTTCGCGCCGGACACCATGCCGTCGGCGAGCCCGAGCTGCACCATCATCGTGCCGAAGTACGAGACGTCGGTGACGGTGTCGCGGGCGAGCTCGATCGACATCCCCTTGTGGGCGCGGAGCCGGGTGTACTCCTCGGCGAAGCGCTCCCGGAGCTCTGGGTCGAACGGGGACACGAGCTGCGCGGCCTCGAGGTCGAGGCCGAGCTCGGTCGCCCGCGTGCGGATCGCAGCCGGGTCACCGAGGATCGTGAGCTCGCAGACCTGGCGCTGCAGCAGGGTGGAGGCGGCGCGGAGGATGCGGTCGTCCTCGCCCTCGGGCAGGACGATGCGCTTGCCGTAGCTGCGGGCGCGGTCGAGCAGGCCGTGCTCGAACATCAGCGGGGTGACGACGCCGGACGGGGCGAGCTGCAGGCGGTCGCGCAGGGCCTCGGCGTCGACGTGCTGCTCGAACAGGGCGAGCGCGAGGTCGGCCTTCCGGGGCGAGTCCGCGGCGAGGCGGCCACGGGTCTGGGTGATCCGGAGGGCGGTGTCGTAGGTGCCGAGGTCGTTCTGCGCGATCGGCAGCGAGCTCGACAGGCCCTCGAGCAGCCGGGACACCTGCGGGGCGATCTCGAACCCGCCGTTCAGGATGACCCCGGCCAGGCTCGGGAAGGTCTCGGACTGGTTGGCGAGCAGGGTGGCGATCAGGACGTCGCTGCGGTCTCCGGGGACCACGACGATGCCACCCTCGATCAGGCGGGGCAGGACGTTCTCCATGCTCATGCCCGCGACGACGGTGCCGAGGGCCTCGCGGTCGAGCAGTGCGTCGTCCCCGCGCACCAGGGTGGCGCCGGTGGCCTGCAGCAGCGCGCGGACGGTCGGGGCGACGAGCACGCGGTCCTCGGGGATCGCCCACACCGGGACGTCCGGGTGGTCGTCGTGCACGGCCTGCTCGACGCTCGTCACGATGGCGGCGAGGGCGTCCGGGTCGGCGCGGTTCACCACGACGCCGAACAGCTGCGCGTGTGCCGCCCGCAGCTCGCTCGTCGTGACGTCCGCGACCTGGGCCATCCCCTCAGGGGTGCGGGCCGCACGCTCGGCGGCGTCTCGGCCGCCCAGCACGAGGAGCACCGGAGCGCCGAGGTTGGCGGCGACCTTCGCATTGAAGGACAGCTCGGTGGGGCTGCCCACGTCCGTGTAGTCGGACCCGAGCACCACGACGGCGTCGCACTGCCGCTCGACCTGCGCGAACCGGGTGACGATGGTGCCGAGCGCCGCCTCGGGGTCGGCGTGCACGTCGTCGTAGGTGACGCCGACCGCGTCGTCGTACGAGATGCCGACGGCCGTGTGCTGCAGCAGCAGCTCGAGCACGTAGTCGGGTTCGACGACCGAGCGGGCGACGGGCCGGAACACGCCGACGCGGCCGACGGACCGGGCGAGGGTCTCGAGGACACCGAGGGCGACGGTGCTCTTGCCCGTGTGCCCTTCTGCTGACGTGATGTAGATGCGGGTCGACACGACGCCCAGGGTAGTCGCCGCACATGTCACGACATCTGGGAGCACCGGCGCCGACGACACGCGGTCGTGAGCACGGCCGAGAACCTGTACCATTGGGTGTCGCCGTCGCGAGACGGTGTCAGGAGAATTCGCCTAGTGGCCTATGGCGCACGCTTGGAAAGCGTGTTGGGTGCAAGCCCTCGGGGGTTCGAATCCCCCATTCTCCGCAGCGAGCAGGACAGGACCACCCACGAAGGACCCGCACCGATCGGTGCGGGTCCTTCGTCGTTCCACGGGGCAGTGCTCTTCAGGGCGCAGTGGTCCCCCACCCTGCGGACGAGCGCGTGCCCTGTTCCCCCTCGGTTGGCCGTGAAACGCCGGTCGGGGGTGGAACGGGCTGTCCCCGGTACCCGTCGGTCGCCTATGCTGGCCGAGCGAACGGCTCCGGGACGAGCCGACGCGGTGCATCGGGCGGCAGGGGCGTCGCTCGGAGGGCGTGCTGATCAGCGTGCCCGGAACACCCGAGGGGACGAGGAGACGCGCCATGGGGGACACCACCGTGCCCGCGGCAGTACCCGTGCGGCCCGCCGTCTTCGACACGGTCCTCCGTCCGCGCCGGTCCCTGGTCCGTTCCACCGCGCTGAGCATCGCCTTCTCGGCCGTGCCGCTCGCCGTCGCCCTGGTCTGGGTCTCGTTCCCGTTCCGCACGTGGGCCGTGTTCGCCGGGGTCGTCGTCGCGATGGCCGCGGCCGTCGGCATCGTGTTCGTCCGACTGCACACCGCGTTCGTCGGGATCGACGACGACGGCCTGACGATCCGCGGTGTGCTCACCGCGCACCGGCGGGTCCCCCGCGACCGCGTGCACAGCCTGGTGCTCGCCACGACGTTCGGTTCGTCGGTCGACCGGACCGTTCGGGAACTCGTCGCGTTCGACCGGACCGGCACCCACCTCTTCCGGCTCCGTGCCGACGTGTGGGGCGACGACGGACTCGACCGGGTGGTCGACGCGCTCGGTGTGCAGGTCGTCGAGGAGTCCCGCCCGGTCTCGGCACGCACGTTCGCCAGGCGCTACCCGACGAGCCGCGCCTGGTACGAGCAGCGTTCGGCGTTCCTGCTCGTCGGCGGCCTCGTCGTGCTGGTCGTCGGCGGGCTGCTCGCCGTCGAGTTCGCCGGCCTCACCGCGCGCTGACGCATCGGCGACCGGGCCCAGCGGACCTGCGTCGCCACGGACAGGAGGCGCGGTGCCGGTCGGTGCCGTCGCCGCCGGGCCCGGCGAGGTCGCCCCGACGGCCGCGGCAGGGGTGGGCGCACCCGGGTCGGCCGGAGGGGTTGCCTCCGTGTCGGGCGCGAGCCGCGCCTCCAGGCCGGTGGATGGCGGGACCCGCCGACGTGGGATCCGGCGTCGACGCCCGGTCCGGGCCGTCAGTGCGACAGCGCGGGGACCGTCCGGGGGCGGACCACGAACCAGAGCATCAGGATCGCGACGGCGGCGGTGGACGCCATCACCATCGCCATCGGGGTGGCCGTCGTGATGCCGAGCCAGCCGACCACCGGCGAGATGAGCCCCGCGACGCCGAAGTTCAGGGCGCCGAGCACCGAGGCGGCGGTCCCCGCCTCTTTCCCGTGGGCGGCGAGACCGATGACCTGGACGAGCGGGAACGAGAACCCGCACGCGGCGATGAAGAACCAGAGCGGCACGAGCACGCCGACCAGACCGGCCCCGAGCTGGTCGAGGACGATGATCGCGAGCGACGCGAGCAGCAGGGTCGCGGTCGAGCACGCCAGGATCCACTGCGGCCCCACCCGCTGGGCGAGCCGCGACGAGATCTGCACGCCGAGGACGACCCCGACGGAGTTGACGGCGAACAGCAGCCCGTACTGCTGCGCGTCGAGACCGTAGACCTGCTGGAACAGGAACGGCGACGCACTGAGGTACGAGAACAGACCGCTGAACACCATCGCGCCGATGAGCGCGACACCGACGAAGATCCGGTCGGAGAACAGCGCCTTGTAGCGCTGGCCGATGGTGGAGTGCCCGGCCTCGTGCCGGCGGGCGGGCGGCAGGGTCTCGACGATCAGCAGGATCGAGGCGATGACCACGGCCAGGCCGTAGCAGGCGAGGAAGACGAAGATCCCGCGCCAGCTGGTGAACTGCAGCATCTGCGAACCGATGAGCGGCGCGAGGATCGGCGCGAGACCGTTCACCATCGCCAGCCGGGACAGCATCCGCACCAGCGGCTTGCCGCCGAACAGGTCACGCACCGTCGCCATCGCGACGACACCACCGGCTGCGGCGCCCATGCCCTGGAGCACGCGGAACACCGCGAGCAGCTCGATGTCCGGCGCGGCCGCGGCGCCGATCGACGCGGCGATGTGCACCGTCGTCGCGATGATCAGCGGCAGACGTCGGCCCACCTTGTCGCTCCACGGGCCGACCAGGAGCTGCCCGATGGCGAAGCCGAGCGTCGTCGCGGTGAGCGTCAGCTGGACCGCACCGTCGGTCACACCGAACTGGTCCTTGATCGCCGGGAACGCCGGCAGGTAGAGGTCGATCGTGAACGGACCGAGCGCCGTGAGGGCGCCCAGGACGAAGACGTAGACGAGTCGCTGCCCGCGGGAGAGCGAGTCTCCCGGGTGCAGGACGACCCGGAGCGAACCGGTGGTGGCGGGCGCGGTCACGAGACAGGAGTCCTTCGACGATGAGGGGGCGGAGGTGATCGCGGGTCGATCGAATCGATTCGTCCGCGGAACCATCTTACGGTCGCCGGTGCCTGCCCGGTGCCGCCGGTGCCGGCCGCCCGCGTGAAGCGGCTCGTGCCGTCCCCCCGCCGCTCGCGCACCATGCGGTACCGTCGGACTGCTCGGGGGCCTTCCGGGTGAAGCGGATCAGAAGGGGGTGGGCGTCATGGTGGATGCCCGGATCCTGCACACCACTGCAGCGCTGCGCGAGGCGATCCTGCGACTCGCCGCGGACCGACCGGTCTCGGAGATCACCGTCGCGGACGTCACGCGTGCCGCCGGCATCAACCGGGCCACGTTCTACTCGCACGCCGTCTCACCCGGATCGCTGCTCGCCGACGTCCTGACGCCGGAACTCGACCGCATCCGGCAGGACGACGCCGACGAGCGCCGAGCCGCCGCCGACCGTGGCGCCGGAGACGACGAGCTCGCAGCCATCACCCGGCGCGGCATCAACGCCGTCGTCGAGCACGTGACCACGCACCGCGACATCTACGGCAAGGCGCTGCCGGACCCGAACGACGCCTCGCTGCACCGGCTGCTCGTCGAGCACTTCACCGTGTCCAGCGCCCTGCACATCCGCGAGCTCGACCCCGCGCACCGACCCGACCTGCTCGACGACGTCGCCGCGGGGTTCGTGGCGCAGGGCTTCGTCGGGGCGATCGAGGCCTGGCTCGCCGGGCCACGGCGGTCGCGGAAGGCGCTGGTGGAGACGATCACGCTGTCGTTCCCGGCGTGGTGGAGCTGAGCGGACCGCCCGGTCTGATCGCCTGTTCCCGTTCGTCGCTGTGCGCGTGCTCGTCGCTGTGCGCGTGCTCGTCGCCGCGTGAGCCTACTCAGCGTCGGTCGTGTCGCCGTCCGCGGGATCGGTCTCCGGCTTCTCGCCGCGCTGCAGGGACCGCACGACCTCGACCGCCGTCGCCGCGACGTCCGAGTCGTCGCCCTCCGACGGTACGCGGTAGTCGGCGGACACCCCGTCGCCGCCGGTGCCGGTCGCGGGCAGCGGGTCGCCGAGGGACACCACGACGACCCCGGCGTCATGGGCGGTCTGGATCACGCCGGTCAGCGCGGCGGGTCGAGCGGCGTGCACGAGCAGGGCCTTGGCACCCTTCCGCACGAGCTGGGCGACCGCGCTCCGCTGGGACGCCGCCGCGCCCGACGCGGGAGCGACCCGGACGTCGGGTCGGAACCCCGCGTCGGTCAGGCCGGCGCGCAGCCCGGCGGCGAGGGCCGCATCGTCGTGGACCAGGACGACACCGATCACGGCCTGCTGGTCGAAGCCCCCGTCGGAGCTCGTCAGGTCGGTGCTCTGCACGGGGGTCGGGGCAGCCGACGTCGTGCCCTGGCACCCGGCCAGGGTCAGGGCCGCCGCCAGGGCGACGGTCACGGCGACGATGCGCAGCACGGTGGTCTCCTCTTCGGTCCGGTCTGCCACGCTACCCGGCGGCCGAGCCGCGCGACGACGGAGTCGAGGACGGTACCGGTCCGGTGCTGCCCGTCGGGCCCGTCGGGCCCGTCGTCGCGGGTGCCGGCACCGGGCCGAGCCGCCGCACGGCCGCGATCGCCAGCGCAGCGAAACCGATCATCGCCGTGAACACCAGGGGGAACGACACCGTGCCGTCGGCTCCGCCGGTCGCGGTGAAGAGCAGGCCGGTCACCGCGAGACCGATCACGCTGCCCGCGGCGTCGGCGATCGTCAGGGCCGAACTCGCGAACCCGTCGTCGCCCTCTCCGGAGAACCGCAGGGTCAGCATCGAGGCACGCGGGTAGATCGCCCCCATGCCCGCACCGCCGACGAACCAGCCGGCGACCAGTACCCACCACGACAGGTCGAACGTCGCCACCGTGAGCGCGGTCACCAAGCTGACGAGCACCAGTGCGAGCCCGACCCCGAAGGTGCGACGGGCGGTGAGCCGCTGCTCCCTCAGACGGCCGTGCGCCCAACTCGACGCGGCCCAGCTGATTGCCGCCACCGTCAGGGCGAGCCCGGCGGCCGACGGCGACAACCCGTGTTCCGCCTGCAGCAGGAACGGCACGTACGCCTCGCTCCCGAAGAACGACGCGGCGACGAGCCCGCGCAGCAGCACGACCGACGGCAGCCCGGCCGCGGCCCGGAACGTCCCGGTCGGCAGCAGCGGCCGCAGGGCGAACCAGGTGCCCACCAGCCCGACGACGACCGCCGCGACCATGCCCCACGGAGGCAGGTCGGGTGCCACGTTGAGCAGCAGGATCGACACGGCTGCCGCCACCGACCACCCGATCCGGACCCGCTGCCACGGCGGGCGGAGCGATGCGGCCGGGGCGTGCAACCGGCCGAGGGTCGGCACGAGCAGGACGAACGCGGCCAGCGCGATCACCAGGGCCCCGGCGAAGACCCAGTGCCAGTTCCAGGTGTCGGTGACGATGCCGGCCAGTGCGGGACCGATCAGCGCCGGGACGACCCACGCCGCGGCGAACCCGGCGAACACCGGTCCGTGCAGCTCGGCGGGGAAGATCCGGGCGACCAGAACGTACAGCACCACGTCGATGGCCCCGGCGCCGAACCCCTCGATGAGCCGCCCGGCCAGGAACACCTCCATGGTCGGCGCGAGCATCACCACGGCGGTCCCCACGGCGAAGAACACCGCCGACACCCAGGCCACGATCCGTCCACCGGCCCGGTCGGCCCAGTTGCCGGCGAGCACCATGCCGGGCACCCCGGCGGCGAGTGGGGCGGCGAAGGCGAGCGCGTACAGGGTCTCGCCGTCGAGGTCACGGCTGATCACCGGCATGATCGTCGTCATCGCAAGGTTCTGGAACGCCGCGACGCCGACGATCGCGACCATGCCGATCGTCGCGAGGGCGTACGGCCCACTCAGCAGGCTGGTCCGCGACGCCGTTGTGCTCACCGGATCATCGTAGGGGCGGGCGCCGACGACGCGGCAGCGGGTCCCGCGGCAGCGGTCCCCCGGCACCGGGTCCCGCGTCAGCGCGCCAGCGCCTGCTCCAGGTCCGCCACCAGGTCGCCGACGTCCTCGATGCCCACCGACAGCCGCACGACGTTCTCCGGCACGGCCAGCTCGGTGCCCTTCACCGACGCGTGGGTCATCTCGCTCGGGTACCCGATGAGCGACTCCACACCACCGAGCGACTCGGCCAGGGCGAACAGCTCCGTGGACTCCGCGAACCGCTTCGCGGCCTCGGGGCCACCGGACAGTGCGACCGAGAGCATCCCGCCGAACCCGCGCATCTGCCGCGCGGCGACGTCGTGTCCCGGGTGGTCGGGCAGGCCCGGGTAGTACACGCGCTCGACACCCGGCGCGACGACGAGCGCCTCGGCGACGGCCTGCGCGTTCCGCGAGTGCCGATCCATCCGCACTGCGAGCGTCTTGATGCCGCGGGTGGTCAGGTAGGCGTCGAACGGTGACGAGATCGCACCGGCGCCGAACTGCAGGAACTGCACCTTCGCCGCGAGCTTCTCGTCCGCCAGCACGACGGCTCCGCCGACGACGTCGGAGTGTCCGCCGAGGTACTTCGTGGTCGAGTACACGACGACGTCGGCACCGAGCGACAGCGGCTGCTGCAGGTACGGCGACGCGAACGTGTTGTCGACGACCACCAGAGCGCCCGACTCGTGCCCGAGGGTCGCGAGCGCGGCGATGTCGGCGATCTTCATGAGCGGGTTGGTCGGGGTCTCGACCCACAGGACGGTGGTGGCCGGTGCGCCCTGCAGTGCTGCGCGGACCTGGTCGAGGTCGCTCATGTCGACGACGACGAGCTCGACGCCCCACGGCACGTGCAGCCGGCTCACCAGGCGGTGGGTGCCGCCGTACACGTCGTTGCCCATCACGACGCGGCCGCCGGGGACGAGCGTGGCGCGGAGCAGGGCGTCCTCGGCGGCGAGCCCGGACGCGAACGACGACGCGGCGACGCCACCGTCGAGGTCGGCGAGGAGCACCTGCAGCGAGTCACGCGTCGGGTTGCCGGCACGGGAGTACTCGTAGCCGTTGCGCATGCCGCCGACGCCGTCCTGCACGTACGTCGACGTCAGGTGGATCGGCGGGATGACGGCGCCGGTGGTCTCGTCGGGTTCCTGGCCGGCGTGGACGGCCCGGGTGCTGAACTCGGTCATGCTCGGTGGTTCCTTACTCGGAGAGGTAGGTGAGGAGGTCGTGCCGGGTCAGGACGGTGACGGGCTTGCCGTCCTCGACGACGAGGAGCGCGTCGGCCGACTCGAGCGCACGACGCGCCGCCGACACCGACTCGCCGACGCCGATGAGGGGCAGCGGGTCGCCGACGAAGCCGGTGAGCGCGTCCGACATCTTCGCGGTGCCGGTGAAGACCTGCTCGAGCAGCGCCTTCTCCTCGACGGCGCCGACGACCTCGCCGATGACGACGGGCGGCTCCGCGCTGAGCACGGGCATCTGCGAGACGCCGTACTTGGTCATGATGTCGACGACGTCGCGCACGGTGTCCGCCGGGTGCGCGTGCACCAGGTCGGGCAGGCGGCCGTCCTTGCCGGCGATGAGCGAGCCGACGGTGCGCTCGTCGTCGGTCTCGGCGAAGCCGTAGGAGCGCATCCACCGGTCGTTGAAGATCTTGCCGAGGTAGCCGCGGCCCCCGTCCGGCAGCAGCACCACGACGACGTCGTCCTCGGTCAGGTCGCGGGCAGCGCGGAGCGCCGCGACGACGGCCATGCCGCTGGAACCACCGACGAGCAGTCCCTCTTCGCGCGCCAGGCGCCGGGTCATCGCGAACGAGTCGGCGTCCGACACGGCGATGATCTCGTCCGGCACGCCGGCGTCGTACGCGCTCGGCCAGAAGTCCTCGCCGACACCCTCGACGAGGTACGGGCGCCCGGTGCCGCCGGAGTACACGGACCCCTCGGGGTCGGCCCCGACGATGCGGACGCCGCCGTCGGACGCCTCCTTCAGGTACCGTCCGGTGCCCGAGATCGTGCCGCCGGTGCCGACGCCCGCGACGAAGTGGGTGATCTGCCCGTCGGTGTCGCGCCAGATCTCCGGACCGGTGGTCTCGTAGTGGCTGCGGGGGCCGTTCGGGTTGGCGTACTGGTTCGGCTTGTAGGCGCCCGGGATCTCCTGCACGAGCCGGTCCGAGACCGAGTAGTACGACTCGGGGTGCTCCGGCGCGACCGCGGTCGGGGTGACGACGATCTCGGCACCGTAGGCGGTCAGCACGTTGCGCTTGTCCTCGCCGACCTTGTCGGGCAGCACGAAGACGCACCGGTAGCCGCGCTGCTGTGCGACCAGGGCGAGGCCGACGCCGGTGTTGCCGGAGGTCGGTTCGACGATGGTGCCGCCGGGGCGCAGGTCACCGGAGGCCTCGGCCGCGTCGATGATCCGGGTGGCGATGCGGTCCTTGGACGACCCACCGGGGTTCAGGTACTCGACCTTCACCAGGATGGTCGCCCGCACCCCCTCGGTCACCCGGTTGAGCTTGACGAGCGGGGTGTCGCCGACGAGGTCGACGACGGAGTTCGCGTAACGCACGGCATCGAGTCTAGGACGCGGTCCCCGCGTCCCGCTGGGATGTGTCGTGCGCGGACAACGCACCGTGATCCCGCGGCGGACGGCGCGCCCTGGTCGCGCTGCGCGCCGGACAGGAGGCCCGTGCGGACGCCGCCACGGGCCTCCTGTCCGGTGCCCGGTCGCGACCACGACCACGACCGTCAGGGGCGGACGACGTCCGCCGACGTGTTCTGCTGCCGGTGCAGCTGCGCGTACGTGCCGTCGAGGGCGAGGAGTTCGTCGTGCGTGCCCTGCTCGACGATCCGGCCGTGGTCGAGGACGAAGATGACGTCGGCGTCGCGGATCGTCGACAGCCGGTGCGCGATCGAGATGGTGGTCCGGCCCGCCGCCGCCGTGTCGAGCGCCGTCTGCACGACGTGTTCCGAGATCGAGTCGAGTGCGCTGGTGGCCTCGTCGAGGACGAGCACCGGCGGGTCCTTCAGCATGACCCGGGCGATGGCGATGCGCTGCTTCTCGCCACCGGACAGGCGGTAACCGCGCTCCCCCACGACGGTGTCGTAGCCGTCCGGGAACGACGCGATCGTGTCGTGGATGTTCGCCGCACGGGCCGCACGCTCGAGCTCGTCGTCGGTGGCGTCGGGCTTGGCGTACCGCAGGTTCTCGCCGATCGTGGCGTGGAACAGGTACGTCTCCTGGCTGACGATGCCGACGTGCCGCATCAGGTCCTCGTGCACCAGGTCGCGGACGTCCTGCCCGGCGAACCGCACCGATCCCTCGGTCGCCTCGTACAGCCGGGGCACCAGGTAGGAGACCGTCGTCTTACCCGCGCCGGAGGGGCCGACGAAGGCCGCGAACTGCCCGGGGGGGAGCTCGAACGACACCCCGCGCAGGGTGGGCTTGTCGGCTTCGCCGTCGGGGTAGGTGAAGACGACGTCCTCGAAGGCGACGTGGCCGACCTTCGACTCGTCCACGGGCCGGGCGGTCGGCGAGTCGGTGATGGCCGGCTTGAGGTCGAAGTACTCGAAGATGCGGGCGAAGAGCGCACCGGAGGTCTGCAGGTCGAGGACCACGCGCAACAGCCCGACCGTCGGGAACAGCAGCCGGGACTGCACCGTCGTGAAGGCGACGATCGTGCCGGCCGTGATCGGGACGTCGCCGATGATCAGGTACGCGGCGACGACGTAGATGATCGCCGGGATGATCGACAGGAAGATCTGCACGATCGCGAAGAACCACTGCCCGGACATCTGCTGGCGCACCTGCAGGGTGATCTGGTTGCGGTTCTCGTCCCCGTAGCGGCGGGTCTCGCTGGCCTGCTGGTTGAAGCTCTTCGCCAGCAGGATGCCCGAGACGCTCAGGGCCTCCTGCGTGATGGCCGTCATGTCGGACAGCGACTCCTGCGTCTGCGCGGCGATGCGGGCCCGGACCTGGCCGACGCGGCGCTGCGCGATCACGAGGAGCGGCAGCAGGACCACGGCGACCAGCGTCATCTGCCAGCTCAGCAGGAGCATCGCGACCACGGCGGCGATCACGGTCACGGTGTTGCCGAGCACCGAGGAGATCGTGTTGTTCAGCACACTCGCGACGCCGCCGACGTCGTTCTGCAGGCGCGACTGGATGACGCCGGTCTTGGTGCGGGTGAAGAACGCGAGCTCCATCCGCTGCAGGTGCGCGAACAGGCGCATCCGCATCGCACCCATGACCTTGTTGCCGACCGTCGCGGTCAGGTACGTCTGCCAGACGCCGACCCCGGCGCTCGCGATCCAGAGCAGGACCATCGCGGACACGAGCTCGATCAGCACCGGGACGTCGGGGCGACCCGACGACGGAAACAGCCCCCGGTCGAACGCCTGCTGGGTGAGCAGCGGCGGCACGACCGAGATGGCTGCACCGACCAGCACGAGGACGACCGTGAGCATGATCGCCCGACGGTGCGGCTCGAACAGCGCGGCAATGCGCCGGACCAGGTGCGGGATCTTCGGCGCCTCGGCGTTGGCGGCCTTCTGCGCGCGGAAGTCGCCGCTCGAGATGCGCCCGCCCCCGCGCGGACCGCCGCCTCGCCCGCCGTGTCCCATGCTCATGGAGCCACCGTAGCCCCGCGCTCGGACATCGAGCGCCCCTCCACAGCACCGCAGTATTTGACCCCGTTCAGGGGGCGTGCGAGCATGTGCCGTCCCCGTCCCCGCACCACCGAGGTCCCATGTCGTCCGCGCCGTCCCGTCCCACGTCCCTGGGGGCGCAGCTCGCCCGCCGCAAGCCGATCGAGCAGCTGCAGGCCGAGGCCTCCCGTGGTGTGAACGGTGAACCGCTCCGTCGGTCGCTCGGGGTCTGGCAGCTGACGATGATCAGCGTCGGGGCCACGCTCGGCACCGGCATCCTGGTCGTCCTCGGCACCGCGGTCCCGCTCGCCGGCCCTGCCGTCTGGATCTCGTTCGTCGTGGCGGGGATCGCCGCGCTGCTGTCCGCGCTGTCGTACGCCGAGATGGCCGGCGCCGTCCCGACGTCGGGGTCCAGCTACTCGTACACGTACGCCACGATGGGCGAGGGCATCGCCTGGATCTGCGGCTGGTGTCTCGTTCTCGAGTACGCCGTCTCGGTGGCCGCGGTCGCCGTGGGTGCCAGCGAGTACGTCGACGAGACCCTCCGCGTGTTCGGCCTGCACCTGCCCACCGCACTCTCCGCTCCCCCGGTCGACGGCGGCGTGGTCAACCTGCCGGCGGCGGCCCTCGTCCTGCTCGCCACCGTCGTGCTGCTGCCCGGTGCCCGCGAGAGCGCCTGGGTGAACACGGTCATGGTGCTCGTGAAGATCGCCCTGCTGGTCTTCTTCGTCGTCGTGGCGTTCACGGCGTTCCGAGCGCAGAACTTCGAGCCGCTCGCCCCGATGGGCGCCGCTGGGGTCACCGCAGCGGCGTCACGGCTCTTCTTCTCCTACATCGGCTTCGACGCCGCCTCGACCGCCGGCGAAGAGGCGAAGAACCCCCGCCGCGACCTCCCCCGCGCGATCATCGGCTCCATCGCGCTCATCACGGCGCTGTACATCCTGGTCGCCATCGCCGCCGTCGGCGCACGCTCGTGGACCGACTTCTCGTCGTCCGAGGCGTCGCTCGTCCGCATCGTCGTCGACGTCACGGGGCAGCCGCTCGTCGCGCTGGTGTTCTCGATCGGGGCCGTCGTCGCCATCGCCAGTGTCGTGCTCACCGTCCTCTACGGTCAGACCCGCATCCTGCTCACGATGTCCCGCGACGGCCTGGTGCCGAAGGTGTTCGGCCGGGTCTCCCGTCGCACCGGCACCCCGATCGCGAACACGCTCATCATCGGGATCGCCGTGACGATCGTCGCCGCGCTCGTGCCCCTCGGTGAGCTCGCCGACGCGACGAGCATCGGCACCCTCGTCGCCTTCGCCCTGGTGAACGTGTCCGTCATCGTGCTCCGCCGCTCGCAGCCCGACCTGGAGCGCTCGTACCGGGTGCCGCTGTTCCCCGTCGTGCCGATCCTCGGCACCCTGAGCTGCGTGCTGCTCGCGGTGTTCCTCGGCGCCACCACCTGGATCGCCTTCGGCATCTGGATGCTCGCCGGAGCCCTGCTCTACCTGGCCTACGGCCGCCGCCACAGCACGCTGCGCTGACGCGCCCGCGCCCCGCCCGCCCGCGGCTGCCCACCCCGCGACGACCTCACGAGCTCACTCCCGCCAAAGCGACAGATGCCCGCGGAACGTTCGCGTAATTCTGTCGCTCTGCCGGGAGGCGTGACTCCCTTCCCGCGAGAAGTGTCGCTCTGGCAACACCAAGCCAGGACGTCATCGGCACGGCACACCGTGCTGACGAAACAGGGTTCGGAGGCGCTCCGGCACGACGAGGTGCTCCCAGTACACACGCACGAACCCGTTGACCTCGGCGCGAGCACGGACCCGGTCCTCGCGCCGCTTCTCGCCCCAGACGGCGTCGGCGCCGCTCCTCCCCCGCAGCATCTCGCGGTCTTCGTACTTCTGCCGCCCGTCGAACTCGATCACGATCCCCTGCCTCGGCAACCAGAAGTCGACCCGGTCAACGGCGCCGTCCACGCCGATGAACTCGTGCTGCGGTTCCATGTCGGGGCACCCGAGCTCGGCCGCACGCGCTGCGAAGTAGGACTCGCCCACCGACTCGTGGCGAACATCGCAGATCTCCAACGCGTGCTCAAGGCGGACCGCTCCCCACGGACCGGCAGTCAGCGCCAGGTTCTCGAGATCTTCGTGCCGTACTCCGTTGCGGAGCGCGTGGTCCAACCCGACGACCGCTGCAGCCAGGGGTCCCCGACGAGCGAGCTCGATCGTCGTCTGCGCGAGAGCGGTGTACTCGACACCGTGGAAACGGTGCCCCGACACCAGCGAGGACCCGACGTGCATCGTCAGCCCGGTACGTCGGAGGTCGTGCTCCAGCGCGGGCACGTTCGCATGGACGCGCTCCGGCCACGGGTCGAGACGAGGTGCCCCGAGGATCGCAGCCGCTGAGTCGAGCGACCACACAGCGCCTCCGCGGAGCAGCGGGAGAGCCGCTCGCATGCGGACGAGGTGTCGGCTCCGGCCGTCGAGCGCGTCCCACGCCGAGCGGTCGACGTAGACGCCATGGCGCACGCGGACGAGTTCGCCGGCCAGCTTGCGGCGCTGCAGCTGTCGTGCGTCCGCGCGGTCGAGTCTGTTCGTCCGGAACAGTGCGATGGCGTTGGCGGGGTGCATGGCGGCACTCTGTCGCCCAGCGCAACCGATGTCGGCAACGTTCGCCGATCTGTGGAGAATCCGCGCGCCTCCGGGCGGTCGTGCGGCGATGCCAAAGCGACGATTCTCGGGAAGTGGGTACCGTCAGAGGCACTGAAGCGACAAGAAGCCGAGATCTTTCCGGGCCCATCTGTCGCTTTGGCGAAAGCGACAAAATCCCCGCACGCCCCGCACACGACGAAGGCCGCCACCCCGAGGGGCAGCGGCCTTCGTGACCGGAACGGTCGAGACTACGCGAGCTCGATCGTGGCGCCAGCGGCCTCGAGGGTCGCCTTCGCCTTGTCGGCGGTCTCCTTGTTCGCACCCTCGAGGATCTTGGCGTCGGCGGTCTCGACGAGCGCCTTGGCCTCACCGAGGCCGAGCGACGTCAGGCCACGGACCTCCTTGATGACCTGGATCTTCTTGTCACCAGCGGACTTGAGGATGACGTCGAACTCGGTCTTCTCCTCAGCGGCCTCGGCCGGAGCAGCTGCGCCGGCGGGGGCGGCAGCGGCGACCGGGGCGGCCGCGGTGACCTCGAAGACCTCTTCGAACTTCTTCACGAAGTCCGAGAGCTCGATGAGCGTGAGCTCCTTGAAGGCCTCGATGAGCTCGTCCTGCGAAAGCTTCGCCATGATTTTCTCCTACTACTAGCTAGTACGTGTGGTTGATGAACGCGGGCCTGATCAGGCCGCGGACTCCTGCTTCTCGCGAAGGGCGTCCACGGTGCGGACGGCCTGCGAGAGGGGTGCCTGGAACAGGTACGCAGCACCGAACAGCGAGGCCTTGAGTGCGCCGGCGAGCTTGCCGAGCAGCACTTCACGGGACTCGAGGTCGGCGAGCTTGTCCACCTCGGTCGCGGTGAGCGGGTTACCGTCGAAGTAACCACCCTTCACCACGAGCTCGGGGTTCGCCTTGGCGAATGCACGCAGCGACTTCGCGACGGCGACGGTGTCACCGTGGACGAAGGCGAGAGCGGACGGACCGGCGAGCTCGTCGTCGAACGACGAGATACCGGCGTTGTTCGCCGCGATCTTGGTCAGCGTGTTCTTCACCACGGCGTACGTGGCGTGCTCACGGATCGAGTTGCGGAGCTCCTTGAGCTGCGCGACCGTGAGACCGCGGTACTCGGTGAGCAGAACGGCGTTCGAGCTACGGAAGGACTCCGTGAGCTCGGCGACCGCAGCTTCCTTGTTCGCCATGGTTCTCCTTGGGGGTCTTGCCGGCAGCCCCAGGTCCACGAACGAAAAAAGCTCCGGCGCAGAGGCTCGGAGCTGCTCCCCCGAGAACGGGCGGAGTGGTTCGGAACACCTGCGCGGGATGCCTCACGAGTGAGGACCTTCGGTCACGATGTTCACAAACACGTTGCGAGCAGCACGACATCCGGCGGTCTTTGGCTTCGAGAACTGTAGCAGACGCCGTGGGAGTGACCAAACGGCGGTCGGGAGGCGCGGTGCGGGCCCGCCCCGCGCCTCCCGACCGTCACTGGTTCGCGGCAGCCGCGGCCGGGTCGCGGGGCAGGTGCACCGTGAACACGGTGTCCCCCGGCTCGCTCGTCACCTCGACCCGCCCGCCGTGCGCCTGCACGACCGCGTCCACGATGGCGAGCCCCAGGCCGGTCGACCCGACCGTGCGGGACCGCGAACTGTCCGCCCGGGCGAAGCGCTCGAACAGCTTCGGCAGGAACTCCGGGTCGATCCCCTGGCCGGTGTCGCGCACGGTGAGGTCCACGCCGCCGTCGACCGGGGCGAGGCCCACGGTGATGCGGGTCCCCTCGGGCGTGTGGGTCCGGGCGTTCGTGACGAGGTTCACGATGACCTGGTGCAGGCGTGCGGCGTCGCCCGTGATGGTGACCGGCTCCGGCGGGACGTCGACCTCGATCGGGTGTTCGGGCGACGCCGCGTGGGCATCGTTCACGGCGTCGAGCACCAGGCCGGTCAGGTCGACCTCGGCGAACTGGACCTCGCGGCCTTCGTCGAGCCGGGCGAGGAGCAGCAGGTCCTCCACCATCGAGGTCATCCGGATGGACTCGGACTCGATGCGGCTCATCGCGTAGACGACGTCCTTCGGCAGGTCGCCGCCCATGCGCCGGGTGAGCTCGGCGTACCCGCGAACCGAGGCGAGCGGGGTCCGGAGCTCGTGCGAGGCATCGGCGACGAACTGCCGCACCTTCTGCTCCGAGCGTTCCCGGGCCTGCATCGCACTGCCGATGTGCCCCAGCATGCGGTTGAACGCGCTGCCGACCCGGCCGACCTCGGTCCGGGGGTCGGTGTCGGGCACGCGGACACCGTCGAGGGCGTCGCTGCGGTCGAGCGGCATGCGCGCGACGGTCGAGGCGGTCTCGGCGACGCGCTCGAGCGGCCGGAGCGACTGCCTGACGACGAAGGCCGCGACGACCGAACCGGCGACCAGTGCTGCCGCCAGGACGGAGAGGACCCCCGCGAAGAGCTTCCACACGCTGTCGTAGACGGGCGCCATCGGGAGCCCGACGACCAGGACGGCCGGTCCGACGTTCACGGCGGCGAGGCGGTAGCGCCCGATGTCCGAACCGAGGTCGATCGTCTCCGGGTCGGCGTCCACGCGGACGGACCCCAGTGCCTCGGCGCTCGTCTGCGGGATCCCGCTCGGGCGACCGTAGTCGTCGAGCACGTTCGCGATGACGACCTGCCCGTCGACGAAGTACGCCGTCAGGGTGCCAGCGGCCTGCCCGGACGGCCGTGACAGGTCGATGCTCGGCTGCCCCGACTGGTTCTGCTGCAGGTACCGCTGCGCCCGGTGCGTGGCGCTCGTGATCTGCTTGTCGATCGCGCTGGTCTGGATCGAGGCGAGCGCGATGATGCTGGCCGCCCCGATCACCGCGCTGACGGCGACGACGAGGGCGACGATGCTCAGGACGAGCCGACGCCGCAGGGTCACGAGGTCGGCTTGATGACGTACCCGACGCCGCGCACCGTGTGGATCATCGGGGTCTCACCGGCGTCGATCTTCTTGCGCAGGTAGGAGATGTAGATCTCGACGACCGACGACTTGCCACCGAAGTCGTAGGACCACACGCGGTCCAGGATCTGCGCCTTCGAGAGCACCCGACGGGGGTTGCGCATCAGGAACCGGAGCAGCTCGAACTCGGTGGCGGTCAGTTCGATCGGCCGGCCAGCGCGGGAGACCTCGTACGACTCCTCGTCGAGCACCAGGTCGCCGACGACGATGCGGGAGTCGCCGGCCTCGGAGATCGAGATCTGCGAGCGGCGGATGAGCCCGCGCAGGCGCGCCACGACCTCCTCGAGGGAGAACGGCTTGGTGACGTAGTCGTCGCCGCCCGCGGTGAGCCCGGTGACGCGGTCCTCGACGGAGTCCTTCGCGGTGAGGAACAGCACCGGGGTGTCGTCGTTGTTCTGTCGCAGCCGGCTCAGCACCTGCAACCCGTCGAGGTCCGGCATCATCACGTCGAGCACCATCGCGTCGGGCTTGAACTCCCGCGCGGTCGTCAGGGCGTCCTGCCCGCCGTTCGCGCTCTTGACGTCCCAGCCCTCGTACCGGAGCGCCATGGACAACAGGTCGGTGAGGCTGGCTTCGTCGTCGACGACCAGGATGCGCAACGGGGTTCCGTCGGCACGCGTGAGGCGCGGGGCTGCTGCGGGCTGGGAGATGGTCACGTCTTCGAGTATCGAGAAGTTCCTATGAGTCGTCTGTGGCGCGGCCCAGTGCGTTCTGTGGATCGAGGACACGTCCACGTCTTCCCCTCCGTACGTTGGGGAGCATGTTGCGATCTGCAGCCTGGCCCCCGTCGGCCCGGCACCTGGACACCGCGCGGATCGAACGGACGACCGGGAGGCCCGGCTCGTCCCCCAAGGACCGTCTGGCGGTCGCGCAGGCGGTCGCCGCCACCACCCCGCTGCTGTCCGCCGGCACGGCCGGCGGGTTCCTCGGCACGCTCGCGGCGGTCGCCGCGGCGGACGTCGCCACCGCCCGCACGGTCGAGCCGCACCTGGACGCGCTCGGGATCCTGGCACAGGCCGGGGTCGATGCCCCGGACGGCTCGACGTGGGGCGTCTTCGCGGCCGAGGGGCGGGGCCTCCGGCTCGACGCCGCACCACAGCACGACGGCACGGTCCTGCTGCACGGCACGAAGCCGTGGTGCTCGCTCGCCTCGACGCTCTCGCACGCACTGGTCACCGCGCATCTCGGTGACGAGCGGGTCCTCCTCGCCGTGGACCTGCGCCAGTCCGGCATCACCGTGCACGACGAGGCGTGGGTCGCACGCGGCATGCCGGACGTGCCGAGCGGCCCGGTCGACTTCGACGGCGTCCGGGCACGCCCCGTCGGCGCCCCCGGCTGGTACCTCGAGCGTCCCGGCTTCGCCTGGGGCGGCATCGGCGTCGCGGCCTGCTGGTGGGGCGGTGCGGTGGGGCTGGCCCGGGTGCTCCGGGACACCGCGGCCGCGCACCCGGAGTCCGAACTGCTGCGGGCGGCACTCGGTGCCACGGTGGCCGACCTCGCCGACGCCGAGGACGCCCTCGCCGACGCCGCGGCCCGCATCGACGGCTCGGACCCGGCCTCCGACGACACCGACTGGCGCTTGCTGGCGCAGACGGTCCGGTCACGGGTCCGGCGGTCGGTCGCCGCCGTGCGCGAGCGGGTGGTCGCGACGATCGGCCCGGCGCCGCTGACCACCGACCCCGCCGTCGCCGCACGGGTCGCCGACCTCGAGCTCTACGTCCTGCAGGACCACGGCGCCAGGGACCTCGCCCGCATCGGCCGGATGGTGCTCGAGCGGGGCGGTGTCGCGTGGTGAGCTTCGACCACCGCGAACCGGGGACCGACCCGGCGGCGTGGACGGGGTTCCTCGACGGTCTGGACGCCCCGGCGATCGACCTGGTCGGCACCGGCTCGGTGGTGGTCGTCGCACCGCACCCCGACGACGAGACGCTCGGCGCCGGTGGTCTGATCGCAGCCGCGGCGCAGGCCGGCATCCCCGTGCACGTGCTGCTCCTCACCCGCGGCGAGCGATCCCACCCGGACTCCCCCACCACGAACCCGGAGGCGCTCGCCGCCGCCCGGGACGCGGAGTTCGTGGCGGCTCTGGGCGCCCTGCACCCCGACGTGACGTCGACCTCGGTGGGGCTCCCGGACGGCACGACGCGGGAGCACCGTGACCGAGTCGTCGACACCCTGGACACGGTGCTCGCTGGTGCCGCCCGTCCGGTGCTGCTCGTCGCGCCGTGGCGGGGGGACGGGCACCGCGACCACCGCGTCGCCGGTGAGGTCGCCGAGGCCGCCGCGGCGAGCGCGCCCGACGTCGACCTGCTCGCGTACCCGATCTGGGCCTGGCACTGGGACGACCCGGACCACTCCGTCGCCCCGTGGGACGACGTCCGGGCCCTGTCGCTGCCCGACGACCTCGTCGCCCGGAAGCGTGCCGCCCTCGACGCCTACCCGTCGCAGACCCGGCCCCTGTCGCCCGCGCCGGGGGACGAGGCGATCGTCGACGACCGGCACGCCGCCCACCACCTCCAGGCGACGGAGTGGTTCTTCGCGCCGGGGTCGGCCCCGTCGCGGTCTCGCGAGTCGTTCGACGCCCACTACGACCGGAAGCCCGAGGGGTGGGACTTCGACGGGTCCTGGTACGAGCAGCGCAAGCGTGCCGTGACGCTGGCGGCGCTCCCCCGACCGCGCTACCGGTCGGCGCTCGAGCTCGGCTGCGCGACCGGGGTCCTGACCGCTGCCCTCGCTGAACGCGCGGACGACGTCCTCGGCACCGACATCTCGGCGGCGCCGCTGGAGCGTGCTGCCCGCCGCGCCCCGACCGTTCGGTTCGTGCAGGCGGCCCTGCCGGCGGAGTGGCCGGACGGGCGCTGGGACCTGGTGGTGATGTCCGAGGTCGGGTACTACCTGTCGCCCGCCGACCTCGACGCGACGATCGACCGCGTGCTCGGGTCGCTCGACGACGACGGCGTGCTCGTGGCCTGCCACTGGCGGCACCCCGACGACGAGGCGGTCTCGAGCGGCGACGCGGTGGACGCGCGGCTGACCGAACGGTGGCCGCGTCCTGCCCTGCTCCGACACGTGGAGGAGGACTTCGTCCTGAGCGTCCTGCCCGGCCCGGCGGTCACCTCGGTGGCCCGGGCCGAGGGGATCATCCGGTGAGCCGACCGGAACCGCGTGCTCGCATCGACGTGGTCGTCCCCGCGCACGACGAGGCGGACCGGATCGCCGCGTGCCTCGACGCGCTCCTGGTGGCGGTCGACCGGCTCGGCAGGGAGCGACCGGAAGTCGACGCTGCCGTCACGGTGGTGCTCGACGGCTGCACGGACGACACCGCTTCGGTGGTCGAGCGGTACCCGGTCGACGTCCTGACCACGGACCGTGTCGGGGTCGGTCGGGCACGGACCATCGGGGCGACGCACGCGCTCCGTGCGCACGACGGCGACCCGGCGGCCCGGTGGCTCGCCCACACCGACGCCGATTCCCGGGTGCACGAACGGTGGCTCGTCCAGCACTCCGACGCCCTGGCGTCCGGCGCGCAGGTGCTCGTCGGCGCCGTCGTCCCCGACCCGGACGACCTGGCGCCCGCGGTGCTCGACCGGTGGACGCGGGCGCACCCGCCCGGTGCTGCCCTCGGGCACGTGCACGGCGCGAACCTCGGCGTGCTCGCCGCGGCGTACGTCAGCCTCGGCGGGTTCGACCCGGTGCCCGAGCACGAGGACACGCGGCTGGTGGCCCGGGCGCGGGCGCTCGGCTTCCGGGTGGACGCCACCGTCGACCTGCCGGTGGTGACGAGCGGGCGTTTCGCCGGACGGACCCCCGGCGGGTACGCGGAGCACCTGCGCCAGCGGTACGGCGACGTCGGCTGATGCGGCCTTAGCCGCCTCATAGGTGAGCGATGGGCCGGTCATCGACAGCGTGCCTAGGTTCTCCTCCGTCGGCCCCGCCGCGTGCTCTGCGCGGCCGGTGACCCCAGCCGGCCACCACCGAGGAGAACCATGTTCCTGACCTACCTCAGGCGCGAACTCACGAACCGCAAGAAGCAGACGGTCATCATCGCGATCGGGATGGCCCTGGCCATCGCCCTCGTGGTGATCGTGTCGTCGATCTCGGGTGGCGTGCAGGCAGCGCAGTCGAGCGTCCTGCAGTCCGTCTACGGCGTCGGCACCGACATCACCGTCACCAAGACCGCGACGGCGTCGACGAACGGCGGGCGTCCGAGCTTCGACTTCGGCAGCCAGGGCGACAGCGACGACGACAGCGGTTCGACCGACCTGTCGCAGTCGCGGCTCGCGGTCGCGCGCGGCACGAGCACCCTGAACGCCGCGAACCTGTCCACGATCACGAGCACCGACGGTGTGCAGGCCGCGACGGGTGTGCTGACCCTCGAGAACAGCACGTTCTCCGGCCAGGTGCAGCAGCAGTCGACGGACGACAGCAGCACGGACAGCAGCAGTGACTCCAGCAGCGACAGCACGACCCAGCAGGGCCCACCGAGCGGGGACACCGGCGGTGGCGGCGGGTTCGGCGGTGGGTCGTTCAGCGTCGACTCGTTCACGGTGACCGGCATCCCGGTGTCCGGCGCGGCGGTCGGTCCGCTCACGAGCACCGAACTCACGAAGGGGCGCACCTTCGCCGCGAAGGACGCCGGCAAGGACGTCGTCGTGCTCGATGCGTCGTACGCGAAGAGCGAGTCGAAGGCGGTCGGCGACACCGTCGACATCGGCGGCACCGACTTCACCGTCATCGGCATCGTCAGCTCCACCGGCTCGGCCTCGACCACGGGCTCGAACACCTACATCCCGCTCGACACCGCGCAGGCGCTGGCCGACCTCGATGGCAAGGTCACGTCGATCTACGTCTCCGCGGAGTCCTCCTCCGACGTCAGCACGATCAAGTCCGCACTGCAGGCGAAGCTGACGAGCGCCACCGTCTCCACCGAGGCCGACCTGGCCTCGAGCGTGTCCGGGTCGCTCAGCACCGCGTCGAGCCTGGTCTCGAACCTCGGCAAGTGGCTGTCGATCGTCGTGCTCGCCGCGGCGTTCCTCATCGCGATCCTCTTCACGATCTCCGGCGTGACCCGCCGCACCCGCGAGTTCGGGACCCTCAAGGCGATCGGCTGGTCGAACGGCCGCATCACCCGACAGGTGGCCGGTGAGTCCCTGGTGCAGGGCCTGATCGGCGGCGTGCTCGGCGCCGCGGCCGGCCTGATCGGCATCCTCGTCGTGAACGTCATCAGTCCGACGATCTCGGCGAGCGCGTCGAGCACGACCGGCGAGGGCGCCGGTGGCGGTGGTGGCATGCCCGGCGGCGCGGCGACCGCAGCCGCGGGCAGCGGCACGACAGGCGGTGCGCCGGCCGGTGGTTTCGGCGGCGGCGCGAACACCGCGTCGACGACCGACGTGGTCCTGCACGCCCCGGTGACCGTCGAGATCATCCTGCTGGCGATCGGCCTGGCGATCCTCGGCGGCCTCATCGCCGGCGCGCTCGGCGGCTGGCGCGCGAGTCGGCTCCGTCCGGCCGAGGCGCTCCGGAGCGTCGCCTGATGACCGGCCGCACCGACACGACCGAACCGACGACAGGAGCAACCGTGACCAGCACCGACACCGTGACCGGCGAGGCGGAGGCGAGCCGCGCCTCCAGTCCGATGTACCGGCTGACGAACGTCAGCAAGACCTACCAGCAGAAGAACCGGACCGTCACTGCCCTGACGAACGTCCACCTGACGATTCCGCAGGGGCAACTCGTGGCCGTCCAGGGGCCGACCGGCGGCGGGAAGTCGACGCTGCTGCAGATGCTCGGAGCACTCGACCGGCCGAGTGCGGGCTCGATCCACCTCGGTGGCGACCGCGACGTGGCGAAGCTCGGCGACCGCGCGCTGACCGACCTGCGGGCGACCGAGATCGGCTTCGTGTTCCAGAGCTTCAACCTGATCCCGACGCTGACCGCGCTCGAGAACGTCGAGACGGCGTTCGCGGGGTCGCTCGCGAACCGGTCCCGGAATGAGGTCCGCGAGCGTGCGGTCGCCGCGCTGCGCGAGGTCGGACTGGGCGAGCGGATGGAGCACCTGCCGGCCGAGCTGTCCGGCGGACAGCAGCAGCGCGTGGCGATCGCGCGGGCGCTGGTGAAGAACCCGAGCGTGCTGCTCGCCGACGAGCCGACCGGTGCGCTCGACGAGTCGACCCGCGACGAGATCATGGCGCTCATCGAGAAGCAGTGGCGGGAGCGCGGGCTGACCGTCGTCATCGTCACGCACGACTCGTGGGTCGCGAAGCGCGCCGAGCGGCGCCTGCACATCAAGCAGGGGCAGGTCCGCGAGGTCTAGTGGGGGCGCGGGGCGGGGCGTCAGCCCGCGTTTCGCGCTGAGCGACAGTCCACGCGTCCGGCGGCGCGTGGACTGTCGCTCAACGCGTGAGCTCGCTACCGATCCCGCCGCCGGTGCCGCTCCCGCTACCCCGCCACCGGGTAGTCGCAGTACGCGAACCACGCCGAGTCCGGAGCCCACGGCGGCACGTTGACCGTCCCCTGCCCGCCGTCGAGGGCCACCAGGGTCTCCGGCTGGACCGCTATCCGGGCACCTCGGACGAGTGAACCGGGCAGCAGCCGGAGCTCGACGCGGTGGTCCGCCGGGTGGCCCTGCACGCCGGGCTCGTACGACAGGTACAGCAGATGGGAGCCGTCCGGCGACAGGTGCGGGAACCAGTTCACCCGGTCGTCGTTCGTCAGGCGGACGGGGCTGTCGTGACCGGGCCAGCGCACGGCCAGCTGCGCGGTGCCGGGGGTGAACCGCTCGGTGTTCCAGAGCAGGATCCCGCCGGCCGGACTGATCGTGCAGCCGTCGTCGGGGTGCTCGTCCCGCGTGACGAACGTCGGCTCGCCTGTCTCCGGGTCGACCATCGCGACGTCGGTGGTCCAGACGCCGTCCTCGGACAGCTCCCCCACGATCGCGGCGAGGGCGCTGCCGTCGGGGGCGATGCCGTGCAGGTAGAACTTCCGCTTGGTGGGCAGGGCCGCTGTGACGTCGGTGATCCGGGTCGCGGGGCCGCCCTCGGGCAGCGGGACCCGGTACAGCTCGCCGTCGCGGGCGCTCACCACGATCGAGGTGCCGGACGGGTCGAGCACGTGGTCGTTGTTGATCTCGTCGACGCCGTCCATCGGCACCGGCACGAGCGCGGTCTCGTCGAGGACGGTGCCGCTGTCGGCCGACGGCAGCCGCAGCAGCCAGAGGTCGCCGTCGCCGTTGAGCACCAGGGTCTCGGCGTCCAGGACGTTCGGCGCCTCGACGAGCACCGTGGCCGACTCGAACACGAGCCGCGAGGTGCGGGCCTCGACGTCGAACACGTGCACGCGGCTGGTCTGTCCGGGCAGCAGCTGCCGCCCTCGGGTCTCGCTCATGGTTCCATCCTGTCGGTCGGGCGGTCGGTCGGTCGGTCGGGTGAGAGACGGCAAAACACCGGTGTTCGCGCTCCGCACCGCGTCATGCGGGGGTGTCGAGCGCGAACACCGGTGTCTTGCGGAGGGGGCCTACTTCACGGCACCCGCGGTCAGGCCGGCCACGAACTGGCGCTGGACCACGAGGAACGCGGCCACGACCGGGATCGACACGACGAGCGACGCCGCCATGACCTGGTTCCAGTACACGTTGGTCTGCGTGGAGTACTGCTGCAGACCGACCGCCAGGGTCGAACCGAGGCCGTTCGTCATGACCGAGGCGAAGAGGACCTCACCCCAGGCCGTCATGAACGAGTAGATCCCGACCGCCACCAGCCCCGGACGGGCCGACGGCAGGATGACCCGGAACAGGGCACCCATCGGGCCAGAGCCGTCGACCATCGCGGCCTCGTCGAGTTCGCGCGGGATGGTCTCGAAGTACCCGGCCAGCATCCAGATCGAGAACGGGAGCGTGAAGGTCAGGTACGTGATGATCAGGCCGAGCCACGACCCGACGAGCTGGATGCCCAGGGTGTTGCCGAGGTTCGTGAAGATCAGGAACAGCGGCAGCAGGAACAGCACGCCGGGGAACATCTGCGTGGAGAGCACCGCGGTGGTGAAGGTGCTCTTGCCCTTGAAGTTCCAGCGCGAGACACCGTAGGCGGCGAACGTCGCGATGATCAGCGAGAACACCGTCGCCACCGTGCAGACCACGAGCGAGTTGATGAAGTACCGACCGAGCGGCACCGTCGACCACATGTCGATGAACGGCTGGAAGGTGATCCTCGACGGGATCCACGTGAAGTTGTCCTGCACGTCGCCGAGGGGCTTGATGGCCGTGGTGATCATCACGTAGAGCGGCACGACCGTGAACAGCGTCAGGACGACCAGGGTGATGATCTTGAAGGACTTGGCGCCAGTTGTCTCACGCACGGACGGACCTCCGGTTGGTCACGGCGAGGTAGATGCCGGTGACGACGAGCAGGAAGAGCAGGAGCAGGACGCTCATCGCGGCACCGGAGCCGAAGTTCCAGGTGATGAACGACGCGTTGTAGATGTGGAAGCTCAGCAGGTCCGCGGCGGGCGGCTGGGCGGTCGAGCCGAACAGCACGAACGGCGTGTTGAAGTCGTTGAACGTCCACAGGAACATCACGAGCACGAGCGTCACGTTGACCGGGCGGACCATCGGCAGCGTGATCGAGCGCCATTGGCGGAACGGCTTGGCTCCGTCGACCGAGGCGGCCTCGTACACGTCGTTCGGCACCGACTGCAGACCGGCCATGAGCATCAGGAACGCGAACGGCCAGGTCTTCCAGATCGCCACGACGACGACGGCGACGAAGGCGTTGTTCCCGATGAGCCAGAACGGGGCGTCCCCACCGAACAGACCGAGTTGGTCGACCAGCAGGTGGTTCAGGGCTCCGGAGTCACGCTGGAACATGAACTTCCAGGTGATCACGCCGGCGTACATCGGCAGCGCGTAGGGCACGAGGAACAGGGTGCGGAAGAGCCCGCGTCCGGCGAACGGCTTCTGCAGCGCGACGGCTGCGGCCATGCCGAAGGTCCAGGAGAGCCCGACCACGAGGACCGTGAAGGCACACGTGATGAGGAACGAGTTGAGGACCCCGCGACCGATCGCCTGGTCGAAGTCGACGACGACCTGGTAGTTCCGGAACCCCGCAAAGGGCGCGGCACCCCAGTTCGCGATGAAGTACTTGGTGAGCTGGATGAACGAGATCCAGATGCCGGTGAGCATCGGGACGATGTGGATGAGCAGCTCGAACAGGATGGCCGGCGCGACGAGCGCGTAGGGCAGCCAGTGGGTCTTGCGCTTGCGACCTGGCGGACGGCCCGACATCGTCGGGGCCTTCGTGTGCGTCAGGTCGATGCGCTCCGAGTCGGGCAGGACCGTCGTGGACATCTGGTGGGGCCTTTCGGCAGGAGGGGCGTGCAGGTGCGGTCCGCGCGTGCGGTGGCAGCCGGGAGGCGCGGGGTGCGTGGGGCGTGAGCCTCACGGCCGACGATCGGTCGGCTCTGGAGCGTCAGGGGCGGAGGCCCGGGCGCGTCCGGCGGACGCGACCCGGGCCTCCAGGGTGGATCAACCGGCGGCCTGGGACACCTGGTCCTGGGCGGTCTGCAGTGCCGACTTGATGTCGGCCTCGGAGACCTTGGAGCCGGTCGCGATCTTGGCGAACATGTCGTTCATCGCCTTGCCGACCGTGGACTCGAACTGGTCCTCGGCGGGCACCAGCGGGAGCGGCTTCGCCTTGTTGTTGTAGATGTCGAGGAACGTCTTCGTCTGCTCGTCCGTGACGGAGTCAGCAGCCTCGGCGAGCACCGGCAGGGCCGAGTACGGCTTGTCCAGCGTCGTCTGCGTGTCCATGCTCGTCATGTACTTGACGAACTTGAGCGCGCCGTCCTTGTTCTTCGTGTTCTTGAAGATCGACAGGTTGATGCCGGCCGGGAAGCTGGCGATCTGCTCGCCGCCCTCGGGAGCCGGCAGCGCCACGACGCCGTACTCGTCCGACTTCATGCCGAGGGACTCGATGGTCGCGTTCGCGTTGTTCTGGTTGAGGATGAACGCGGCCTTCTTCTTCGCGAAGTCCGTGGTGGACTGCGTCGCGTTGTCGTACTGCGCGTTCGACGGGTTGGCGACCTTCGAGTCCTGCATCAGGTCGAGGTAGCGCTTGATGCCGTCGACGTTGGCCTTCGACGTGAAGGTCGGCTTGCCGTCCGCGTCGAACCACTCGCCACCGTTCTGCGCCGAGTTGATGAACGCGAAGTGCGAGTTCTCGGTGTACGAACCGCCCGCGAGGCTGAAGCCGTAGGTGTCGCCCTTGGTCAGCTTCTCGGCGTCGGAGACCATCTCCTCCCACGTGGTGGGCGGGGTGATGCCGGCGTCCGACAGCATCTTCTTGTTGTAGTACAGGCCGTAGGCGAGCCCGTAGAGCGGGACGCTCGTGACCGTCTTGTCGGGCGCGCCACCGGTGGACAGTGCGACCTTGCCGAACTTGTCCTCGCCGCCGATCGCCTTCATCTCGGCGTCACCGAACTCCTGGAAGGCGCCGGTGGCCTGGAGCGAGGTCGCCCAGGTGTTGCCGATGTTGACGACGTCCGGGCCCTGGCCCGAGGTGACGGCGGTCTGGATCTTGTTCTGCAGGTCGTTCCAGCCGATGACCTGGAGGTCGACCTTGATCCCGGTCTCCTTGGTGAACTTCTTGAGGACGGGGGTCAGCACCTCCTTGTCGTTCTGCAGGGACGTGCCCTGGTTGGACGCCCAGTACGTGAGCGTCTTGGAGTCGCCGGAGTCGCCGGACGATCCGGAGGAGCAGGCTGCGAGGCCGGACACGGTGAGTGCGGCGGCCGCGGTGATGGCCAGTGCGCGGATGGCAGTGCGCATGACTCTCTACTTTCTCGTCGTTGAGATGGTGCAGGGATGGAGCAGGGATGGAGCTGGTGCTGCGGATGGTGCTGGTCGGGTGCTGCTGTGGGTTGCGGGCAGCGCCCTGGCGGTCAGGCCAGGGTGCGTTCCGCGGGGTCCCAGCCCTCGGGGAGGGTCGGGGAGGGCGACACGGTGCTCTCGACGAGCACCGCCTCGCCACGTTCTGCCGCCTCGGCGATGGAGACCATCACGTCGAGGACGTGGAAGGCGAGCGCACCGGGGACGCGGTTCTCGTCGCCTGCCCGCAGCGAGCGGGCCAGGTCGACCACGCCGGTGCCGCGCGAGTAGGTGGAGCCGACCGCGGGGATCGTCTCGGGCTCATCGGAACCGAGGGCGTACAGCTCGGTGTCGCCGTCGAAGTTGTTCGGGTCGGGGAACACGACGGTGCCGGTCTCCCCCGCGATCTCGACGAAGCCGGTGCGGCCCCGGTCGGACTCGAACGAGAAGACGCTCTGCGCGCTCCCGCCGTTCTCGAACTCGATCAGCGCGGAGTGGTTCGTCGGGACGTCGACCGGGAACTCGGTTCCGGCCTTCGGGCCGGAACCGATGGTGCGGGTCGCGCGGGACTTCGACGCGGTCGCCGTGACCTTCTTCACCGGTCCGAACGTCTGCACCAGGGTGGTGATGTAGTACGGGCCGATGTCGAACAGCGGACCGGCACCGAACGCGAAGAGGAACTCCGGGCTCGGGTGCCACGACTCGGGGCCGGGGCTCTGGAAGAGCGTCAGTCCGTTGAGCGGCGTGCCGATGCGGCCCTCGCGGATGGTGCGGAGCGCGGTCTGCAGGCCGGCGCCGAGGAACGTGTCCGGGGCGACGCTGACGGTCTTGCCCGCGGCGGCCGCGGCGTCGCGGAGCTCCGCGGCGCTGGCACGGTCGAGGGCGTAGGGCTTCTCGCCCCAGACGTGCTTGCCGGCGGCCAGGGCCTGCAGCGCGACCTCGACGTGGGCGGCCGGGATCGTCAGGTTCACGACGATCTCGATGTCGTCGTCGGCCAGGAGCTCCTCGACGGTGCCCGATCCGGGGACGCCCCACTTCTCGGCCTGGGCCGCGGCGCGCGGCAGGTCGATGTCGGCGATGAAGCGGACCGTCACGTCAGGGAAGACGGTGAGGTTCGACAGGTACTGGTCCGAGATGACCCCGGCGCCGATGACGCCGACGCCGACGGGGCCGGTGCGGGTGGTGCTGTCGGTTGCCGTTGCAGCGGCGGTCGTGGTGTCGGTCATGCGCGGGCCCCCTCGAGGAACGTGTAGGAGTCGGCGACGGCCTGGAAGACGTCACCCTCGTGGTCGTCGAGCTCGACGACGTGCAGTGCGTCGGGCGCGGCGGCGATGATGTCGCGGATCGGCATGACGCCGTTGCCGACGGCGACCTGCTGCTTGTCGTCGTGCGAGCCGTCGCCGTCCTTGACGTGCAGGAACTGGACCTTGTCGCCGTACTTGCCGATGACCGCGACCGGGTCGTCCCCGCCGACCTGCACCCAGTAGGTGTCGAGCTCGAGCACGACGTCGTCGGACAGGGCGTCGGCGAAGACCTCGTACGCGCTGACGCCGTCGATGCGGTTCGAGAACTCGAACGCGTGGTTGTGGTAACCGAGCACCAGGCCGTGGTCGGCGGCGCGGGGGGCGAGGGCGCTGAGTTCGCGGGCGATCGCCTCGACGTCCTCGCGGGTGGTCCAGCGGGACTCGTCGATGTGCGGGTCGATGAGGGTCCCGAAGCCGAGGGTCGTGGAGGCGTGGAAGATGCGCTCGAGGTCCTGCTCACCGGCGTCCAGCAGACGGGCGTGGCCGCTCGGGGCGGCGAGGCCGGCGTCGCGGAGGGCGGCGGCGAGTTCGTCGGCCTCGTCGACGAAGCCGAAGGCCTCGACGTTCGTGTAGCCGATGTCGGCGATGCGCTGCAGGGTGCCGGGCAGATCAGCACTGAGGGCATCGCGGACCGTGTAGAGCTGGACCGAGAGCGGTTGGGTCACCAGGGGTTCTCCTCGTCGAGATGGTGCGGTCGTCACTGACCGATCGTCACACTACGAGCACTTTTGTCGGCGGTCAAGCAGAAGTCCGAGGAATGTCGACGGACTTCATTGCGTGGCGCGAACGATGTGTGCTTCACTCCCCACATGGTCGACTTGAACCGGACGGCAGCGTCGCCTCCGGTCGGGACGAGCGAGCTCTTCCAGATCCTCCGCGACGGCGTGCCGCGCACCAGGGCCGAGCTCGCCGCACTGACAGGACTCGCACGCTCCACCATCGGCGTGCGCCTCGACTCCCTGATCGACATCGGGCTGGTCGGCGCCGTGGACACCGCCGTCTCCACCGGCGGCCGTCCGCCCGCCCAGGTGGCGCTGAAGCCCCGCGCCCGGCTCGTGATCGCCGCCGACCTCGGCGCCTCGCACGGTCGCGTCGCGGTCACCGACCTGGTCGCTGCACCGCTCGCGACCCGCGACGCCCGGATCGACATCGCGGCCGGTCCCGTGCCGACGCTGTCCTGGCTCGTCGAGACCATCGACGACCTGCTCGCCGAGGTGGGGCGCAGCCGCCAGGACGTCATCGCGATCGGGATCGGTGTCCCCGGGCCCGTCGAGTTCTCCACCGGCCGCCCGGCCAACCCGCCGATCATGCCCGGCTGGGACGGCTTCGACGTGCCCTCGTGGCTCCGGCAGCACATCGCCGCACACGTGCTGCTCGACAACGACGTGAACATCGCGGCCCTCGGTGAGCGGGAGCACGGCTGGCCGGACGTCGACCACCTGCTGTTCGTGAAGGTCGCGACCGGCATCGGGTCCGGCATCGTCTCCGAGGGACGGCTCCAGCGCGGCGCCCAGGGCACCGCCGGTGACATCGGCCACGTGCGGGTCTCCCGCGCCGGCGACGTCCCCTGCCACTGCGGCAACACCGGTTGCCTGGAGGCCGTGGCCTCCGGCCCGGCCATCGCCCGCGCACTCCGCGCGAAGGGGCACGACGTGCACACCGGTGCGGACGTGATCGACCTGGTGAACCGGTCGGACCTCGACGCGATCTACGCAGTCCGACAGGCCGGTCGGGACATCGGCGAGGTCCTGGCGACCTGCATCTCGCTCATCAACCCGTCCGTCATCGCACTCGGCGGATCGATCACGCAGGCCGGTGAGCACCTGCTCGCCGGCGTCCGCGAGGTCGTGTACTCCCGCTCGATGCCCCTGGCCAGTGAGCACCTCGTCATCGTGCAGTCCCGCGCGGGGTCCCTCGCCGCGCTGCAGGGCGCCGCGGCCCTCGCCATCGGCTACGCCCTCTCACCCGCCGGAGTCGACGAACTGGTCGCCTTCGCCGAGGGGCGCGAACTCGTCTCCTGACGCACACCCACCGATCGCGTGAGCGCGTCGGTTTCGGTCTTGCCGGTGGTCGGGGGGACAATCGTCGGGTGACGATCGTGCAGCCCACCCTGTGGGGCGACCTGGACCCCGGTCTGGAGGCGCATCCCGCCCCCGGTACGCCGGTCCCGGCTGCGCGTGATGCGTTCACCGCCCTGCGCGGCCACACCGAGCGCATCGTCGCGCACTCCTCGGACCGCGTCGCCTGGCTCCGTGCCCGAGCAATGGGCATCACCGCCACCGACGTCGCCCGGCTCGCCTCGCTGCGCGCCGTCGAGGCCGTCGTCACCGAGAAGCGCTACGGCTCCCGGTTCTCCGGCAACGCGTTCACCGAGCACGGCAAGGACCGCGAACCGGTCATCGCTGCCTGGGTGGCCGCCACCCACGGCATCCAGCCCTCGGCGCACCTGTTCCACGCCGCTGCGAACCGCGCCCACCTCGCCACCCCGGACGGCGTCGGGGTCGACGAGTCGTCCCGCGTGGTGCTCGCCGAGATCAAGACCACCGGCAAGGCCTGGCGGAGCATCCCCCGGCACTACCTGCGGCAGATCTGGTGGCAGCAGTACGTGCTGGGCGCCGACCGCACCCTGTTCGTCTGGGAACGGCACGACGGGTTCGTGCCGGTCGCCGACGAACCCGAGTGCCGCTGGGTCGACCGCGACGACGATCAGATCCGCGGGCTGGTGCAGCTCGCCGACCTGGTGCTCGACAAGCTGCGTGGCTTCCGCTCCTAGACCGTCTGTTGGACCGCCACCAGCTAGACCTTCACCAGACGCAGCCGACTCATCCCCACGACGAGGATGCCGAGCAGGGTGATCGAGACCGCGATCCCGACCACGTAGATCGCGACGACGCCGTAGCCCTGCGCCGGATCGAGGAACGGGTACGGCACCCATCCGTCGGTCGCGCCGCGGACGAGCACCACGGTGGTCCAGACGGCCGGGTAGAGCAGGAACCACCACACGTGCCGGAGCAGCAGTCGTGCCCGGTCGGAGAACAGCAACCAGTCGAGCACCGCGTACACCGGGATGATCTTGTGCACGATGTCGTTCGACCACGGCACCGAGGCCGACACGTTCGCCCCCGTGAGCAGGGTGTTGTAGACGATGCCGGTCGTCGCGATGTACACCGTCGCGGCGCCACGGAACACCGAGACGGCGAGGTCCGCCCGCTTGCGACGGGCTGCGGCCACGAGCGTCACCGCGAGGGCCACGGCGATGACCAGGTTCGACTGGATGGTGAAGTAGCCGAAGAAGTTCCAGAACGAGTAGGTCGGGGTCTGCGCGCTCTCGAGCCACTGCGCCACGACCGCGACGACGATGGCGATGACGGCGATCAGTCGGAGCGAGTTCACGAGGGTGCGCACGGCACCACGGTATCGGGACACGGCGGCGTCGTGCAGGAAGGGCCCGCACCGTTGCCGGTGCGGGCCCTTCCTCGAGTCAGTCGACTCAGATGCTGTTGACGTCCAGCGGGATGCCGGGGCCGAAGGTCGTCGAGACGGCGCCCTTCATGACGTAACGGCCCTTCGAGGACGACGGCTTGAGGCGGTTGATCTCCTCGAGCGCGGTCGAGATGTTCTCGTCGAGCTGCTCCGGCGTGAACGAGGCCTTGCCGACGACGAAGTGCACGTTGGCGTGCTTGTCGACGCGGAACTCGATCTTGCCGCCCTTGATGTCGTTGACGGCCTGCGCCACGTTCGGGGTCACGGTGCCGGTCTTCGGGTTGGGCATGAGGCCACGCGGGCCGAGCACCTTGCCGAGACGACCGACCTTGCCCATGAGCTCCGGGGTCGAGACAGCAGAGTCGAACGAGGTGTAGCCCTCGGCGACCTTCGCGATGAGCTCGTCGCCACCGACCTCGTCGGCACCGGCGGCGATCGCGGCCTCAGCAGCGGCGCCCGTGGCGAACACGATGACGCGGGCGGTCTTGCCCGTGCCGTGCGGCAGGATGACCGTGCCGCGGACCATCTGGTCGGCCTTGCGGGGGTCCACGCCGAGCTTCAGCGCGACCTCGACCGTGGAGTCGGTCTTCGAGGAACCGGTCTCCTTGGCCAGGGCGACGGCCTCGGTCGGGGTGTAGAACTTGTCGGCCTCGATCTTCGCGGCCGCGGCCTGGTAGGCCTTGGACTTCTTCGCCATGGTGGTCTCCTTGCGAGATACGTGGTTGGCGAGCCGGCGAGGCTCTCCCACGGAAAGGTGTCTGGTGGTGGGCCGGAGCCCGATCGGTGCTTAGGCCTCGACCGTGATGCCCATCGAGCGTGCGGTGCCGGCGATGATCTTCGCGGCCTGCTCGATGTCGTTGGCGTTCAGGTCGGCCTGCTTGGTCTCGGCGATCTGACGGACCTGGTCCATCGAGATCTTCGCGACCTTGACCGTGTGCGGGGTCGAGGACCCCTTCTGCACTCCAGCAGCCTTCTTGATGAGCTCGGCGGCCGGCGGGGTCTTCAGGACGAACGTGAACGAACGGTCCTCGTAGACGGTGATCTCGACCGGCACGACGTTGCCACGCTGCGACTCGGTCGCCGCGTTGTACGCCTTGCAGAACTCCATGATGTTCACGCCGTGCTGACCGAGCGCCGGACCGATCGGGGGGGCCGGGTTGGCGGCTCCCGCGTTGATCTGCAGCTTGATCAGGCCCGTGACCTTCTTCTTCGGTGCCATGACTTGTCTTCCTCCTGGAATCGAACACACGGGGATCCGTGCACTCTCCCGCTGGTCCGGCCGTTCCGGACAGCGGTGAAGGCCCGCTCGCACGAGGCGCGCGGGCCCAAACCCGTTCAGTGTAGTCGATCTCGGTGACCGCTACAGCTGGGTGGTCGCTAGAGCTTGGTGACCTGGTCGAAGCTGAGCTCGACCGGGGTCTCGCGCTCGAACAGCGAGACGAGGACGGTGAGCTTGCCGCTCTCCGGCTTGATCTCGGAGATCGAACCCGGCAGGCCCGCGAACGAGCCTTCCTTGATGGTGATCGTCTCGCCGATCTCGAAGTCGACCTCGGCTGCGGGCTGTGCCTGCAGGCCGCTGCCCTTCGCGCCGCCCTTGGTCGGGGCGGCCTCGGCGACCTGCACGAGGGACTTGAGCATGCCGAACGCCTCGTCGAAACGGAGCGGCGTCGGGTTGTGCGCGTTGCCGACGAAGCCGGTGACACCCGGGGTGTGCCGGACGACGGACCACGAGTCCTCGTTGAGGTCCATGCGGACGAGCACGTACGAGGGGATCCGGACGCGGGTGACCAGCTTGCGCTGCCCGTTCTTGATCTCGACGACGTCCTCCATCGGGACCTCGACCTGGTAGATGTAGTCCTCCATCGACATCGAGACCATGCGGTTCTCGATGTTCGACTTCACGCGGCGCTCGAAGCCCGCGTAGGAGTGGATGACGTACCACTTGCCGGGCTTCATCCGCAGCTCGGCCTTGAAGGCCTCGTACGGGTCGACCTCGGCGGGCTCGTCGTCCTCGTCCTCGGCGTCGAGTGCCTCGTCGGCGGCGAGCGTCTCGTTCGCCTCGGCGGCGGTCTCGGACTCGAGCTCGACTTCTTCCTCGTCCTCGACGGCCTCGACAGCGGCCTCGGCTTCGTCGGCGGAGTCGATCTCGAGCGCGTCGTCGACGACGGCGTCGGCCTCGGGGTCGCGGGCTTCCTGCAGGGCCGTCAGTGCCTCGTCGAGGCCGGCGTCGACGGTGCCGTCGTCGGGCTCGGAGCTGAGGCCGAGGGACTCGTCGTCGTCGCCCTCGATCGAGATCGCACGCTCTTCAGCGGACTCGACGGAGCGTCCTTCGCCGGTCTCGACGTCGCCTTCCTGGTTCTCCTCGACCTCGGAGGACTGCTCGGCAGCCGTCGCGAGGTCGATGTCATCGCGGGAGTTGTCAGACACAGTCGATTCTTTCCGTTCGGTGGTTCGGGTCGGGGTGGCGTTCGTTCATGGTCACGAGCGACGCCGTCACGATCGACGCCGTCTCGGGCGACCGTACTCCTCGAAAACGACCGCACACGGCAGTCGACGTCGGGGTCAGGCCGTGGGCCCGTTGCCGAAGACGTACCCGACGCCGAGACCGAACACGAAGTCGAGGATCGACACCAGGATCATCATGACGACGACGAACACGAGCACGACGCCCGTGTAGCTGAAGAGTTCCTTGCGGGTCGGCGTCACGACCTTGCGCAGTTCGCCGATCACCTGGCGGATGAAGAGCACGATGGCAGCGATGGGTCCTCGGCGCTCGGCCCGGTCCTGCTTCGCCTTGGCGACGACGTCGTCCGCCGTCGTCTCCATGTCTTTGCTCGCCAACTTCTACCCTTCCAGAGTTGCAGGGCGGACAGGACTCGAACCTGCAACCTGCGGTTTTGGAGACCGCTGCTCTACCAATTGAGCCACCGCCCTTCGCAACACGGTTCGTCACCGATCCGCGTTCCGGTGGACGAGTCTACGGGAGTCCGTCACACGGTGTCCACTTGGCCCCTTCCACGGCGTGCCGCGCCGGTAGGCTGGGCCCCGTGAGCACCGCAGCCCCAGGCCCCGAGTCCACCGCCCACGTGTCCGTCGACACCCTCGCCACCGCGCCGGCTGATCGTCCGCGCATCGCGTCCCGCATCGCGGCCATCGCCGAGTCCGCGACGCTCAAGGTCGACGCGAAGGCCAAGGCGCTCAAGGCCGCCGGGCGTCCGGTGATCTCGTTCGCCGCCGGCGAGCCCGACTTCGCGACCCCGCAGCACGTGGTCGACGCGGCCGTCGCTGCCGCGCAGGACCCGAAGAACCACCGCTACACGCCCGCGACCGGCCTGCCCGAACTCAAGCAGGCCATCGCCGACAAGACCGCCCGGGTGTCCGGCGTCACCGTCGAGCCGTCGCAGGTCATCGTCACGAACGGTGGCAAGCAGGCGGTCTACCAGGCGTTCCAGACCATCGTCGACGCCGGTGACGAGGTCCTGCTGCCCGCGCCGTACTGGACCACCTACCCCGAGGCCATCCGGCTGGCCGGCGGCGAGCCGATCGAGGTCTTCGCCGGCAGCGACCAGGACTACCTGGTGACGGTCGAGCAGCTCGAGGCCGCCCGCACCCCGAAGACGAAGGCGCTGCTGTTCTGCTCGCCGTCGAACCCCACGGGCGCCGTGTACTCCGCCGAGCAGACCCGGGCCATCGGCGAGTGGGCGCTCGAGCACGGCATCTGGGTGATCAGCGACGAGATCTACCAGGACCTCGTGTACGACGGGGTCCGCTTCGCCGGCATCCTGGCGGAGGTCCCTGCCCTCGCCGACACCACGATCCTGGTGAACGGCGTCGCGAAGACCTACGCGATGACCGGCTGGCGCGTCGGGTGGTTCATCGGCCCGGCCGACGCCGTCAAGGCCGCGTCGAACCTGCAGTCGCACCTGTCGTCGAACGTCTCGAACGTGTCGCAGCGCGCCGCGATCGCCGCCCTGACCGGTCCGCAGGAGCCCGTCGCCGCCATGCGCGATGCCTTCGACCGCCGACGGAAGGCCATCGTGGACGGCCTCAACGCGATCCCGGGCTTCCGTACGCCGACCCCGCAGGGTGCCTTCTACGTCTACCCCGACGTCACCGCACTGCTCGGTCGCGAGTGGGCCGGCACCACCCCGACGACCACGCTCGAGCTGGCCGACCTGATCCTCGAGCACGCCGAGGTCGCGGTCGTGCCGGGTGAGGCCTTCGGCCCCTCCGGCTACCTGCGCCTGTCGTACGCGCTGGGCGACGACGACATCGCCGAGGGCGTCGCCAGGCTGGCGAAGTTCTTCGCGTAGCCCCTTCAGATCCGCAGAACGGGCCACCTCGCCGAGGTGGCCCGTTCTGCGTGCCGGGAGGCCCGTGGTGCGTCGTGCTCGCCCGTCCCGTCGCAGACGATCAGCCGAGCAGGTCCCCCACCACGACGGGCTCCGGGACGAGCGAGACACCGAACCGGTTCAGGACGGTCACCTGCACGAACCGTGCGAGCTCGGCCACCTGCGCAGCAGTGGCTCCGCCGCGGTTCGTCAGCGCGAGGGTGTGCTTCGACGAGATCGCCGCGCGGGAGCCCGGCACCGCGTAGCGGCGGTGGACTCCGGCGTGCTCGATGAGCCACGCAGCGCTGAGCTTGACGTCCTCGCCCGCGGGCCAGCGAGGAGCATCGGCGGGCAGGGTCTCGGCGAACGCCGGCGAGACGATCGGGTTCGTGAAGAACGACCCGGCGCTCCAGGTGTCGTGGTCGTCCCCGTCGAGCACCATGCCCTTCGAGCCGCGCAGCCGCATGACCTCGTCGCGGACGGTCGCGGGCGGCACGAGCGCTCCGAGCTCGACCCCGAGCGAACCGGCGAGCTGCGCGTACCGCACCGGCACGCCGTGCTCCCCCGCGAGCCCGAGCCGGAACTCGACCGTCAGGACGACACCGCGCCGACCGTGCTTGAGGGTCGACGTGCGGTAGCCGAGCGCCAGCTCGGCTGCGGGGACCCACGCGCGCTCCCCCGTGGCCGCATCGAGGAACTCGACGCGGGTGAGCACGTCGGCGAGTTCGACCCCGTAGGCGCCGATGTTCTGCACCGGGGACGCACCGACCGTGCCCGGGATGCCGCTGAGGGCCTCCAGGCCGGTCCAGCCGTTCGCGACGGTGGTGGCGACGAACGGGTCCCACAGCTCCCCCGCGGCGACGCGGACGGTGACGCCGTCGGCGTCGCGGTCGGCGTCGACACCCGTCGTCCGGACCAGCACGACGGTGCCGTCGAAGCCCTGGTCGGCGACCAGCAGGTTGCTGCCGCCGCCGAGGACGAGCCACTCGTGGTCGTCGAAGGCGTCGAGCGCGTGGGCGACGAGCTCGTCGGTCGTCGTGGCCGTGAGCAGCCGGGTGGCGGGTCCGCCGACGCGGAGCGTCGTCAGGTCGGCCAGCACCGGCTCGGACGCGGTCAGCGGAACACCACCGTGACCTGCGCCTTGCCGAGCACGGTCTGCCCGGCGGCGGTCACGGTGAGGTCGATGCGCTTCGGCCGGCCGTCCTCGTCGACGGTGCCGACCTTCGCGACGATGCCGACCGTGGCGCCCTGCTCCGGGTCGACGACGACGGGACGCGTGAAGCGGACGCCGTACCCCGCGACCCAGCCGCTGTCGCCGAGCCACTCGGCGACCGGCTGCACGGCGATGCCCATCGTGAGCATGCCGTGGGCGAGGACACCGGGCAGGCCGACCGAGGCCGCGACGTCGTCGCGGTAGTGGATCGGGTTGAAGTCGCCCGAGGCACCGGCGTACCGGACGAGCGAGTCACGCGTGATGTGCACGGCACGCTCGGCGACGACGGTGCCGACCTCGAGCACGGTGGCGGGTGCGGCGGTCATGCGTCGTCTCCTCGGACCACGAGAGTGGAGGTCGCCGTGACGACGTGCTCCCCCTCGGCGTCGTTCATGGTGCTCTGGGCGGTGACCATGGCGTTGCCGCCCAGGGTCTTCACGCTGGTGACCGTCAGGGTCGCGGTGAGCTCGTCACCGGCGACGATCGGCCGGTCGTAGGTGAAGGACTGTTCGCCGTGGACGACGCGGGAGAAGTCGATGCCGGCGTCGGGCTCGTTCAGGAGCTGCGCGAGCGTGGCTTCCTGCACGACGACCGCGAACGTCGGGGGTGCGACCACGTCGGCGTACCCGGCGGCACGCGCCGCACCCGGATCGTGGTGGACGGGGTTGGTCGCGAACACCGCACGCGAGAACTCGCGCACCTTCTCGCGGCCGACCAGGTAGGGCTGGGCCGGCGGGAACGTCCTGCCGACGAGCTCGGGGTTCACTGACACCACGGCAGTCTACCGAGGCCGGTCCCGGGCCGGCCGCCCGAACCGTCATCCATGAGAACGCATCAGTTAGACTGTCTGAGACCGGTTGGGGGAATCGGTGCGTGCCGAGGGCACGCGTTCGGGACGGGGAGGGCCGATGGACACCACGACGGAGTTCGCCGTGCACACGGGCGACCGGTGCACCGCCATGGAGGTCGCCGCCGCCGCGCTGCGTCGCACCGGCCACCACGTCGAGTCGACCGGTGGCACGATGACCGCGACGGCGGGCAACCGGATGCTCACCATCCTGCTCGGCGCGCTCGTGCAGCCAGGCCGGGAGTACCGCCGGTACGAGCTGTCGACCATCGTGGACGGCGCCACCACCACGATCACGGTCCGTCAGGCGGGGCACGGCACGGCCGTGTCCGGCGGCAGCATCGGAGCGAACCGGCGTCGGGCCGCCTGGCAGCAGGTCACCGCCGCCGTCGAGGACGCGTTCCGCGCGGCCGGGGTCCTCGCGACGCGGACGGACACCGGCTCACACCGCACCCGGTAGCGCGGACCGACGCGCTCCGGCGGTTCGCCGCGCGGCGGACCGCGCCACGATCGGTCACCGAGGACCCGGTCGGCCATCTAGGTTGGGCGCGGGGCCCGGGAAAGGAACCGCCATGAGCATGGAGAGCGCTGCCTGGAGCTCGCTGTACAAGATCTCGTCCGCGCAGGGCGGCAAGCACGGGTTCTCCCGCGCGACCGTCCGGCGGATCCTGACGTTCGCGGTGCCGTACCGGGCGAAGCTGCTGGTCTTCATCGGCCTCTCCGTCGTCGGCGCCTTCCTCGCGGTCGCGACGCCGGTCCTCGCCGGGCAGGTGGTCGACGTCATCGTCGCCCGCGGCGAGGTCGCCACGATCGTCCGGCTCGCCGTGGTCATCGCCCTCGTGGCCGTGGCCGACGCCGCCGTGTCACTGACGACGCGCTGGTACTCGGCACGGATCGGTGAGGGCGTGATCCTGGATCTCCGCACCGCCGTCTTCGACCACGTGCAGAAGATGCCCATCGCGTTCTTCACCCGCACGCGGACCGGCGCGCTCGTGAGCCGCCTGAACAACGACGTGATCGGTGCCCAGCAGGCCTTCAGCGGCACGCTGTCCGGCGTGGTCACGAACCTCGTGGCACTGGTCCTCACCCTGATCGTCATGCTCAGCACCTCGTGGCTCGTGACGGTCCTCGCCGTGGTGATGCTCCCGCTCTTCCTGGTCCCCGCGCGCCGGATGGGCAGCCGTCTCGCCGCGCTGCGCCGCGAGGCCGCCGACCACAACTCCGCGATGAGCACGCAGATGACCGAGCGTTTCTCGGCGCCCGGAGCCACCCTCGTCAAGCTGTTCGGCCGGCCCGACGAAGAAGCGGAGGAGTTCCGCGTCCGCGCTGCCCGTGTCCGCGACATCGGGGTCCGGACCGCCATGCTGCAGTTCGTCTTCTTCACCGCGCTCATGCTCGTCTCCGCGCTCGCCCTCGCGCTGGTGTACGGGCTCGGCGGCTTCCTCGCCCTCGCCGGCCGTTTGGACACCGGCGAGGTCGTCACCCTGGCGCTCCTGCTCACCCGGCTGTACGCGCCGCTGACCAGCCTCGCGAACGCACGGGTGGAGATCATGAGCGCGGTGGTCAGCTTCGAGCGCGTCTTCGAGGTGCTGGACCTCGAACCGCTCATCCAGGAGCAGCCGGACGCGGTCACCATCGCCGATGGCCCCGTCTCCGTCGAGTTCGACGACGTCCGGTTCGCCTACCCGTCCGCCGACAAGGTGTCCCTCGCCTCACTCGAGGAGGTCGCGACGCTCGACACCCGCGGCGGCGAGGAGGTGCTGCACGGTCTGTCCTTCCGGATCGAGCCGGGGCAGACCGTCGCCCTCGTCGGCTCGTCCGGTGCCGGCAAGTCCACGGTCGCGCAGCTGCTCTCGCGCCTGTACGACGTCGACGGCGGCTCGGTTCGCCTGGCCGGGACGGACGTCCGCGACGTCACCTTCGCCTCGATGCGGCACACCCTCGGCATGGTGACGCAGGACGGCCACCTGTTCCACGAGACCATCCGCTCCAACCTGCGGTTCGCCCGGCCTGAGGCGTCCGACGACGAGGTGTGGGACGCCGTCCGCCGCGCGCGTCTGGAGCCGCTCATCCGGTCCCTCCCCGACCAGCTGGACACCATGGTGGGAGAGCGCGGGTACCGGTTGTCCGGCGGCGAGCGCCAGCGGATGACCATCGCCCGGCTCCTGCTCGCCCAGCCGCGCGTCGTCATCCTCGACGAGGCGACGGCGGCGCTCGACTCGACGTCCGAGGCCGCCGTGCAGGCGGCGCTCGGCGAGGCACTCGAGGGACGGACGGCGATGGTGATCGCGCACCGCCTCTCCACCATCCGCAGCGCGGACCTGATCCTCGTGGTGGAGGACGGCGCGATCGTGGAGCGGGGCACGCACGACGAGCTGCTGGCCGCGGGTGGCCGGTACGAGGAGCTGCACCGGACCCAGTTCGCGGCGCAGGAGAACGCCGCGGCCGACGTGCAGTCGGCGGAGTGAGCGCGCCGCGGGTGGGCCCCAGCAATCGAACCGGGGCCGGCAACAGAGAAGGCCCCCTGACCCAGGGGATCCTGGACGAGAGGGCCTTGCGTGTAGCGAGGGCGGGACTTGAACCCGCGACCCCACGATTATGAGTCGTGTGCTCTAACCAACTGAGCTACCCCGCCAGAGATCCGGAGCGACACGCGCACCGGGTCGGAGCCCCGAGTCAGGATTGAACTGACGACCCCCTCCTTACCATGGAGGTGCTCTACCACTGAGCTATCGGGGCGATGTGCCGCGAACGGCACCACACGAGGATAGCAGACCCTTGACGCTGCTCCGGAACCGGACGAGACGCCCGGGCGTGCCGCGTCGTGGCCCGCTAGTTCGCGTTGGCCTTGAGCCACGCCAGCGGGTCCACCGGGACCCCGTCGACGTGCACCTCGAGGTGCAGGTGCGGGCCCGTGGAGTTGCCCGTGCTGCCGACGAGACCGAGGACGTCGCCGACCTCGACGTGCTGGCCGGTGACGACCTTGAACGAGTTGTCCTGCATGTGGCCGTAGACGCTGACGAACTGCTTGCCGTCGACGTCGTGCTCGACCCAGACGTCGTTGCCGAAGGCACCGTCGTTCGCCTGCACCTTGATGACGGTGCCTGCGGCGATGACGCCGATCGGGGTGCCCTCGCCCGGGGCGAAGTCGACGCCCATGTGGTTCGTCGAGCAGAACGAGCACCCGGCGACCTGGCGTCCACCGAACCCCGAGGTGATCGGGACACCGGTCAGGAACGGCCACTGGATCGTGCCGGTCGGGTCGTTCGTGAAGGTCGAGGAGTCGACGTTCGCGTACTGGGTGGCATCGGACACCGTGTACTGGTCGCGGGCCGTCGACCCGTCGGCCGAGGCGCCGACCTGCATCGACTGGGTGGCACCGTCGACGGTGGCACGGGCCGCCGTCGAGCCGGAGGCCGGGACCCAGAGCGCCTGGGCCGGCAGTGAGGTCGAGACGACGAGGCCTGCTGCGAACAGCAGTGCGCCGACCGCGGTCACGCGGGATGCAGCACGACGGAACGACGCGCCCTGCTTCGGGGACCGCGCCGATGCAGGGGTCGTGGTGGCGGTGGACCGGATGTGACGGGTCGCGCGGTCGACCGGGGTCTTCGTGGCCGGACGGCTGCTGCGGCGGCGCGATGCGGGGACCTGCCCCGCGACGCGACGTGGCTGCGACGCCGAGGCGGCGGAGGCAACGGGAGCGACCCGCTGGGCGTGCACGACGGGCGAGGTGGGGGCCGGCGGCGTGACGACCCGGGAGGCCGGGCGCACGGGCGACGCCGGTGCGAGGTCGACGGGCGACACGGGGGCCGCAGGGGTTCCCGGGGTGGCCGCGCCGATCACGTCGTCGAAGCTCGGACGCGTCGAGCCCTGTCGCTCCTGCACCACGACCGCGCCCTTCGCCGCTGCTCGTTCTGCCTCGATCCGAGCGCGTCGGGTCAGGTGGACGACCGGGGTGGCGGCGTCGACGGAACCGTCGGTGGGAGCGGACGACAGTGGAGTACGGGGCATGCGTGCGGTGGCGATCCTGATCGGGGAAGGGGCCCGCTCGATGGTAACGAGCAGATAACGGGACCTGAGCACGCTAGCAAACGTCGTCGCACGTCGCCAGTCGTGGTCACGCCCACCCGGCACCCCCAGACCTGGGGCCGGGCGGGTCCTCAGGCCTGCACGGCTCCGAGTGCACCCGTCTCGAGCCCGCGCACCAGGGCCTCGAGCTCGTCAACGACCGCCGGGCTCGCGAACAGGAAGGAGCGGGTCCCCCCGGCCTCCCAGATGCGGATCGTCGCGCCGGCCTCCTGCGCGACGAGGGCCCCGCCGGCCATGTCCCACGGGTTGATCCCGCGCTCGTAGTAGGCGTCGACCACTCCCGCCCCGACGGCGCAGCAGTCGAGCGACGCCGCTCCCCCGCGGCGGATGTCCCGCACCTCGCCGATGAGTCCGGCGAGCACCGCGACCTGCTCGCGGCGACGGTCGGCCGTGTACCCGAACCCGGTCGCGATGAGCGTCTCGGCGAGCGAACCGGGCGCGGCGACGGACAACGGCTCCCCGTCGCGGGTCGCACCGTGTCCGACCGCCGCTCGGAAGACGGTGCCCGTCGCCGGCGCCACGACGACGCCCGCGATCGGCTCCCACGTCATCGGGTCGGGTTCGCCGCGCACGACGCCGATGCTCACGCCGTACTCGGCGCTGCCGTACAGGTAGTTGACCGTGCCGTCGATCGGGTCCACCACCCAGGTGATGCCCGAGGCACCGGAGGCGGATCCGGACTCCTCGCCGTGGAAGGCGTCGTCGGGGCGGGCCTCGGCGATGCGGGCGCGGATGAGTGCCTCGACCTCGCGGTCGGCCGCCGTGACCACGTCGACGATGCTCGACTTCCGGTCCGCGACCTGGACCCCCTCGGCGCGGCGGCGGGCGGCCAGCGCCGCTGCGTCACGGGCGATCGACTCGGCGAGGTCGGCGAACTGGGACGGGGTGAGGTCGGAAGGCATGTGCCCATCCTCCCGGATGCACCAACGGCCCCGTCCACTGGACGGGGCCGTTCTGGTGTGTGGCAAGTGAGGGATTCGAACCCCCGAAGGCTACGCCGGCTGATTTACAGTCAGATCCCTTTGGCCGCTTGGGTAACTTGCCATGCGCACCCAGCCGGTGTGATCACCAACCGAAGGCGCGCACAAAAGCATAGCGGATGGCTGACGGTGGTCGTGACCATCGGCCCTGGACGCGACCACGCGCCCACCAGGGCCCGCGCACGGGAGCCGAACCGGGCCTCCCTCCCCATCGGCACGGCCCGGACGCCGCTGGCGCGTCGCCCGGGAACCGGCGACGGGGGCCCACCGCCGTTAGGCTGTTCCGCATGGCAGACAGTTCCTTCGACGTGGTCAGCAAGGTCGACAAGATGGAGGCGGAGAACGCCCTCAACCAGGCCGCCAAGGAGATCGAGCAGCGGTACGACTTCAAGGGCGCCGACGCCTCGGTCGCGTTCAGCGGTGAGGACGTCCTCATCAAGGCGAACTCGGAAGAGCGCGCCAAGGCGGTCCTCGACGTGCTGCAGAGCAAGGCGATCAAGCGGAACATCAGCCTGAAGAGCCTCGACGCCGGCGACCCGTACCCCTCGGGCAAGGAGTACCGCATCGAGGTGAAGTTCAAGAACGGCATCGAGCAGGACGTGGCGAAGAAGATCGGCGCGTTCCTGCGGGCCAACGCCCCGAAGTCGGTCAAGAGCCAGATCCAGGGCGACGAGCTCCGGGTCTCGTCGAAGAGCCGCGACGACCTGCAGAACACGATCCAGCTCCTCAAGGGTGAAGAGTTCGACGTCCCGTTGCAGTACATCAACTTCCGCTGACCCGCGGCCCCTGCGAACGACACCCGACACCGGCACCCCGTGGAGCACTGGCTCACCGTCGTCATCACCGTCCTGCTCGTCCTGCTGGACCTGGCGATCCGCGTCTTCTCGATCATCTACGTCCCGATCAACCGGAAGCCGCAGACCGCGACGGCCTGGCTGCTCGCGATCTTCCTCATCCCCTACATCGGCTTCATCGTCTTCCTGCTCATCGGGTCGACGAAGCTCCCGCGCGCCCGTCGCGAGAAGCAGACCGAGATCAACGCGTACATCCTCGAGCAGACCGAGGGCATCGAGCGGGTCCGCCGTGACCACCCGTGGCCCGCGTGGCTCGAGAGCGTCACGCGGCTGAACCGCGAACTCGGCGCGATGCCGTTGGTCGGCGGCAACTCCGCGGAGCTCTACCCCGACTCCGAGGAGTCCATCGCCGAGATGACCCGCGCGATCGACCAGTCCCGACGGTTCGTGCACGTCGAGTTCTACATCGCGACGCTCGACGACACCACGCGCCCGTTCTTCGAGGCGCTCGCGCGGGCGCAGGGCCGTGGTGTCACCGTGCGGTTCCTGCTCGACCACTGGGCGAGCCGCGGCTACCCGGGCTACAAGGACACCCTGGCGTTCATGGACCAGGCGGGCATCGAGTGGCACCTGATGCTGCCGCTCCTGCCGCTGCAGGGGAAGTTCCAGCGCCCCGATCTCCGCAACCACCGGAAGATCATGGTGATCGACGGCTCGGTCGCGTTCACCGGCTCGCAGAACCTGATCGACGCGTCGTACGACATCAAGTCCCACGTCGAGAAGGGCATGGTCTACAAGGACCTGTTCGCCCGGTTCGAGGGGCCGGTCGTCGCCGGGCTCAACGCCCTGTTCGTCACCGACTGGTACAGCGAGACCGACGAGCTGCTGCTGCGCGAGAGCGACCCCGTCCAGCGGGCCGACCGCGGCGACGCGCTCGACTGCCAGGTGGTGCCGTCCGGCCCGGGCTTCGACGGCGAGAACAACCTGCGCCTGTTCAACGCGCTGCTCTACTCGGCGCAGCAGAAGGTCTCGATCACGTCGCCGTACTTCGTGCCGGACGACTCGATGCTCTACGCCATCACCACGACGGCGCAGCGCGGGGTCGACGTGGAGCTGTTCGTCGGTGAGATGGGCGACCACGCGATGACCTGGCACGCGCAGCGCTCGTACTACGAGGAACTGCTGCGGGCCGGCGTGAAGATCTGGCTGTACCGCGCGCCGACGATCCTGCACGCCAAGCACTTCACGATCGACGACGAGGTGTCGGTGATCGGCTCGAGCAACATGGACATGCGCTCGTTCAGTCTGAACCTCGAGGTCTCCGTGATGGTGCGCGGTCACCGCTTCGTCGACGCCCTGCGCGAGGTGCAGGACGCCTACAAGGAGCACAGCTTCGAGCTCACGCTCGACGCGTGGCTGGACCGGCCGCGGCGTTCGCAGGTGCTCGACAACGTCGCGCGGCTGACGGCGGCGCTGCAGTAGCGGACGATCAGGAGGCACGACTCGCCTCCGGCAGGTGCGCTCAGCGCATCGGGACGAGGGACGCCAGGGCCCCGACCACCCGCTCGAGCGGGCCACGGCCGAGGAACCGCCGCCACAGCATCGCGAAGACCACCGAGCCGAGGGCGAACCACCCCCAGGCCTCGGCCGACTCGGGGTAGGTCGGCAGCATCGCGATGACCACGAGGTGCCCCGAGTACACCGTCAGCGGCATCGATCCGACGGCCGCCAGGGGGAACGCGATCCGCTCGACCGTCCGGCCGCGACCGTCGAACACGAGCGTGCAGAGCGCGATGACCGCCACCGCCACCCCGGCCGTCCCCAGCACGTCGACGACTGACGACGAGTGGTCACGCGGGGACAGGAACAGCTGCGCGAGGGCCTGGCCAGGGGTCGAACCCTCGCCCGCGTACGGGACCCCGGGGAACGCCAGGGCCGCGTCGTCGGGCAGCGGGGCGAGGACCGACCCGGCGACGTACGCGGTGGCGGCGACCAGTGCGCCGGACGCCAGGAGCACGACCTGCTCGCCACGGTCCTCTCCCCACCGGCACGGCCCGTACGCCGCTGGCGCGTCGTCCGGGAACCGGCGGTGTGGGCCCAGGCCGGCCCGGGCGACCGCGAGCCCCACCAGGACGTACGCCAGGAAGGTGACCACGGGGTAGACCAGGCCGAGCTGGACGCCGATCATGCCGGCGTCCGCGTAGGCCGGGGCGATCGTCAGCGCGGCGAGCGGCGACAGCACCGCGCAGAGCGCGGCGATGCCGAGCAGCGCCGCCGGTCGGACCCGGAGCACCGGGACCACCAGCAGGAACAGCACCCCGTACGTCGGCAGGATCACGTACACAGGGGTGTCGAGCGCCATCAGGGCGAACCCGGTGACGACGACCACCACGGCACGGATGGCGAGCCGGGCGCGGATGCGCCCGATGGTCGGCGGGCCGGGCGGGTCCGCCCGGCCGCTCGTCAGGCCGATCGAGACACCGGCGAGGACCGCGAAGAGCGTGGACGGACGGCCGTGGGCGACGGCGGACCACGTCGCCGGGTCGGTCCAGTCGAGCTGCTCCGCGATGCCGCCGACGTGGGCGGCCATCATGCCGAGCAGCGCGAGGGCACGGGCCACGTCGACGCCCTGCAGCCGTGTCCCCGACGCGGACGCGCCCCGCACCGCTGTGGGCGGGACGGGGCGCGTGTCGTTCATGGTCGTCAGCTCGTCGGGGTGTCGACGCGTCCGAGCGAGACGTCGATCATCTCGTCGCGCGGCACCACCTTGATGCGCTCGCGCCCGTCGGCCGCCCCGAGCGCCTGCTCGTGGGTGTCGAGGTGGTGCCAGCCCTCGAGGTCGGTGTACTCGACACCGCGCTCGCGGAGCAGCGCCGGGATCGCCTCGTCGGACGGGTCCTCCGGGGTCCACCAGCTCGCCTGGTCGTTGACGATGTGCTGCACGGTCTCCATCGCGTCCGACTTCGTGTGCCCGATGAGCCCGACCGGACCACGCTTGATCCAGCCGGTGGCGTACACCCCGGGGATCTGCTGGTTGTCGTCGTCGAGGACCTGGCCCTCGTGGTTCGGGATGACACCGTGCCGCTCGTCGAACGGCACACCGGGCAGCGGGGAACCGAAGTACCCGACCGCGCGGTAGGCGGCCTGGATCGGGATCTCGCGGATCTCGCCGGTGCCCTCCACGCCGCCCTCGCCGTTCGGACGGGTGCGCTCGTAGCGGATGGCGGTCAGCGTGCCCTGCTCGTCGCCGACGAACTCGATCGGCTTCGCGTAGAAGTGCAGGTGGAGCCGGCGGCTGGCCTGGCCGACCTCACGCGTGCGCCACTGCTCGAGGACACGGTTGATCACCATGACCTGCTTGTTCGTCGCGATCGCGGTCTTCGAGGCCTCGTCGTGATCGAAGTCCTCGTCGTAGACCACCATGTCGACGTCACGGACCTCACCGAGCTCGCGGAGCTCGAGCGGCGTGAACTTCACCTGCGCCGGGCCGCGGCGACCGAAGACGTGCACGTCCGTCACGGGCGAGGCCTTCAGGCCCTCGTACACGTTCGCGGGGATCTCGGTCGGCAGCAGGTCGTCGGCGTGCTTCGCCAGGATCCGCGAGACGTCGAGGGCGACGTTGCCGACGCCGATCACCGCGACGCTCTGGGCGTTCAGGGGCCAGGTGCGCGGGACGTCGGGGTGGCCGTCGAACCAGCTCACGAACTCGGCGGCGCCGTACGAGCCGTCGAGGTCGACACCGGGGATGTCGAGGTCGGCGTCCTTGATCGCACCGGTCGAGAACACGACCGCGTTGTAGTGCTTCTTGAGGTCCTCGAGGGTGATGTCCTCGCCGTAACGGACGTTGCCGAACAGCCGGACGACACCGCGGTCGAGGACGTCCCGCAGAGCGTTGATGATGCCCTTGATGCGCGGGTGGTCGGGGGCGACGCCGTACCGGACCAGACCGTAGGGCGCGGGGAGCTGCTCGAACAGGTCGATCGACACGTCGTAGCCGTGGGCCTCGCGCAGCAGGATGTCCGCGGCGTAGATGCCGGCCGGGCCGGCGCCGACGATGGCGAGTCGGAGGGTGGGCACTGATCGTCTCCAGTTCGTTCGGGTGGGGGTTCCCGGGGCCTCCCGACCGGGCCGCCGTGGGCGCACCGTATCGGGAGGGGTGTTCAGCGGCTTCGGTCGACGACGGAGTCCGCGAAGCGGGTGAGCGCCCGTTTCACGGTGCCGTCGGGGAGCGGGGCGAGGGCGTCGACGGCTTCGCGGGCCCAGGCGACGGCGACGGCACGGGTGGCCGCGGTGGCCTCGTGCTCGCGGAGTGCGGCGACGGCCGACTGGTACGGCGCGGAATCGACCACGTCGTCGGGCGCCCCGTTGACGTCGCGCTCGATGCGTTCGACCAGGTGCTGCGCCGACGGATCGGTCGCGGCCATCCGGCGGAGCTGCAGCACCGGCAGGGTGTCCACGCCGGCGCGCAGGTCGTTGCCGGCGATCTTGCCGGTCTTGTCCGTCGCGGGCGCGAGGTCGATGACGTCGTCGACGAGCTGGAAAGCCACGCCGACCTTCTCGCCGAAGGTGCCGACGGCGTCGAGGTAGGCGCGGTCGGCACCGGAGAACATGACGCCGGCACGGGCGGCGGTGGCGATGAGCGAACCGGTCTTGTCGCTGAGCACCTGGATGTAGTGCTCGAGCGGGTCGTCGTCCGGCTGCGGCCCCGTCGTCTCGTGCAGCTGCCCCATGCAGAGGCGCTGGAAGGTCTCGGCCTGCATCCGGATGCCCTCGGTGCCGAGGTCGGCCGTGATCAGGCTGGCGCGGGCGAAGAGCAGGTCACCGGTCAGGATCGCCACGTTGTTGCCGTAGGTGATCTGTGCGGCGGGGACCCCGCGGCGGACGGGCGCCTCGTCCATGACGTCGTCGTGGTACAGCGACGCCAGGTGCGTGGTCTCGATGCTCACCGCGGCCTTGACCACGGCGTCGGTCACGCCGTCCCCGAGCTGGGCGATGAGGAGCGTCAGGGTCGGACGGATGCGCTTGCCGCCGGCGGACAGCAGGTACCGGCTGGTGGTGTCGGCGAGGGTGTCGGTGGAGCGCATGGCGTCCTCGAGCCCCTGCTCGACGAGCTCGAGCCCGTCGTCGACCGCGGAGATGAAGCGTCGGTCGGCGGGCGTGGCGAACAACCGCTCGCCGATGCCCAGCGAGGCGCGCAGGCTCGGCGCGCGACGTGCGACCGGGACGCTCGGATTCAAGTGCTGCTCCGTCTTCGGGGTGGTGACCGGTCAGTCGGCGGCCGGGTCGACGCGCGGCTGCTCGCCGGTGTTCTGGTGGTCGCGGCGGGCCTTCGCACGCCGGGCCGCGGACTCGCGCACCGTGTCGGCGACGGGCTTGCGGCCACGGTGCAGTGCGACGATACCGGCCGTCAGGTTGCGGTAGGCGACCAACGAGAAGCCGACACCGCGGAGCCACTGGGTCAGCACCTGCTGGTCGGGCCACGCGTCGATGGACTCGGCGAGGTAGCGGTAGGCGGCCGGGTTGCTGCTCGAGAGCCGCGCGATGCCGGGGAGCACGCGCTTCAGGTAGGTGCCGTAGCCGAAGCGCAGCAGGGCGCGGGGCGGCGTCGAGAACTCACAGATGACGACGCGGCCACCGGGCTTCAGGACGCGCAGCATCTCGGTGAGCGCCTGCTTCGGGTCGTTCACGTTGCGCAGCCCGAACGAGATCGTGACGGCGTCGAACGTGTCGTCGTCGAAGGGCAGCTGCTCGGCGTCCCCCTGGACGAAGGTGATCTCGGGGTGGCGTTCCCGGCCGACGGCGATCATGCCGGCGGACAGGTCGAGCGCGGTGACCTCGGCGCCCTTCTTGGCGAAGGCCGCTGCGCTGGTCCCGGTGCCCGCAGCGATGTCGAGGACCTTCTCGCCGGGCTGCGGGTCGACCGCGCGGACCGTGGCGACACGCCACAGCGGGGCGTTGCCCGCCGACAGGATGTCGTTCGTGAGGTCGTACTTGGCCGCGACGTCGTCGAACATCGCCGCCACCTCGTCCGGGCGCTTGTTCAGGTCCGCTCTGCTCACACGGTCAATCCTAGAGGTCCCGACCGAGGGTTCACCGGACTCGCAGCCACCCGGGCGGTGCGGGACGGGCACCGGACGGTCGCGGGACCCGGGCGCCCGCCGCGCGTGGCCCGCTCACCGACCGCGCGTAGCATCGGAGCCGTGACCCGAACCACCACGGCGGCGCCCCCGCTGACGGTCTCGACCCGGATCCTCGACGACCCGGGCGCCGTCCTCCGCCACACGCTCCGCGACCGTCCCCTCGCCTTCGTCCGGAACGGCGACGGCATCGTCGGCATCGGTGAGGCGCTCCGGTTCACGTTCACCGGCCCGGACCGGATGCGTGACGCCGCGGCCCTCTGGCGCAGCGTCGTCGAGACCGCCGTCGTCGACGACCCGGTGCAGCTGCGCGGTTCGGGGCTCGTCGCGTTCGGGTCGTTCGCCTTCGCCGACGACTCCGCCGACGAGAGCGTGCTCATCGTGCCCCGGGTGGTCCTCGGTCGGCGGCGCGGCAAGGCCTGGCTGACCGCGATCGACACGACGCTCGGCGCGCAGCCCCTGGCCTTCACCCGGACCTCGGTCCCGGTCCCCCACGTCGGGCCGCACGTCTCCGTGGCGCTGCGTCCCGGGCACATCGACGAGGACACCTACGCCGCCAACGTGTCCGAGGCCGTCCGTCGCATCGTGGCCGGGAGTGCCCGCAAGGTCGTGCTCGCCCGCGACCTCGTCGGCACGCTGCCGCCGGGAGCCGATCGACGGGCGGTCCTGCTCGACCTCGCGGCCGCCTACCCGCAGTGCGTGACCTTCGCGGTGGACGGGCTGATCGGCGCCACCCCCGAGACCCTCGCCCGCACCGACGGCACCCGGTTGACCGCACGGGTGCTCGCCGGCAGCGCCGCCCGGGGCACCGACGAGGTGTCCGACCGGGCCGCCGCCGAGGCCCTGGCCAGCAGCGCCAAGGACGTCGAGGAGCACACCTTCGCGATCGACAGCCTGCTCGCGGCCCTCGCCCCGCTCGCGACGGACCTGCGCGCCGACGCCGAACCGTTCCGGCTGCAGCTGCCGAACCTGTGGCACCTGGCGACCGACGTGCAGGCCACGCTGCCGCCCGACACCACGTCGCTGGACGTCGCCGACGCCCTGCACCCGACGGCCGCGGTCGCCGGGACCCCGACGGACGTGGCCGTGCGGCTCGTCGCCGAGCTCGAGGGCGTCGACCGCGGCCGCTACGCCGGGCCGGTCGGCTGGATGAGCGCGACCGGGGACGGCGAGTGGATGCTCGCGCTCCGCAGCGCCCGGATCGACGACGACGGCACCGTCCGGGCCTGGGCGGGGGCCGGGATCGTCGCCGGTTCGGAGCCGGAACGCGAGGTCGCCGAGACGGCCCTGAAGTTCCGGCCGATCGCCGACGCGCTCGCCTGAGGCGGCAGCGCGGCCCGCGCCGGTCAGCCGGCCAGCGGGACCTCGATCACGACCCGTTCGGCGGGGTCGGTGAGCACCCGCTCGAGGTCGCCCCACGTCGCCGCCCGGCGGTACTCCCACCCGAGGCCCGTGACGACCCGTTCGACGTCGACCTGCTGCGGGGTCGACATCATCCGCCGCATGTCGGCCTCGGGTGTGGTCTTCGCCACCTCGAGCCCGCGGAAGATCGCGCCGCCGTGGTCGTTGCCGACGACGACCTGCACCCGGTGGGTGCGTTCCTCGGTGCCGGTGACGAACGCTCCGAGGTCGTGCAGCAGCGTCAGGTCGCCGAGGAGCACGCGTGTGGTGCCCACCGAGGCCGAGGCCTGCTCGAGCGCCGCGGCGATGCCGAGCGCGGTCGAGACGGTGCCGTCGATGCCGGCGAGCCCGCGGTTCGCGTGCACCCGGATCTTCTTGCCGAGCACCCGGGCGTCGGCTTCACGGATGAGCTGCGACGCACCGAGGACGAGCCGGTCGTGCGGCCAGGTCACGCCCCAGACGGCCTCGGCGAGCATGGCGCGGTCGACGGGTCGGCGACGGAGCGCGACCTCGTCACGCAGGAACTTGTTCCGCTCGGCGCGGTCGGCGGAGCGCTTGGCATCGAGGTCCGGGCCGGCGTCGCCGTCCCCCAGGATCCGGCGGCTGGCGCCGACCCAGCGGCCGACCCACGCACGGTGCTCCGGCCGCGTGCGGCCCGTCACGCGGACGTCGGACACGAACGTGGTCGCGGCGTCCGGTCGGGAGGCACGGGCCGGGTCGAACGGGTCGGCCGCCGGTCCGCGGACGACGATCGTCTGGACCCCGTCGCGCTGCAGGAGCGCGGGGATCTCCCTGCTGAGGGTCGGGTGGCCGAGCACGACGGCGCGTCGGACGGCGCCGCCGTGGTCCGCGTCGCGCAGGAGTTCGCGGTAGGCCACGACGAGGTTGCGGCCGAAGCGCGCGCCGCTCGAGACCTCGGCGAGGAGCGGCGCCCCGAGCTCCCAGGCGATCCGCTCGGCGTCCTCGCCGGCGTCGTGCCCGGCGATGACGACGGTGCCCGGTTCGTCGTCCGGGGTGAGTTCGGCGACCGGCAGACCGGTGTGCGCCCGGCGGGTGGCGAACGCCAGGTCGACCTCGTCCTCGGGCACGGGGCTGACGTGCTCCGGGGCGAGTCCGGCGGACAGCGGCTCGCGGAACGCGACGTTGAGCTGCGCTGGACCGGGCTGTCCGGTGTGCCCGGCTGCGGCGGCGACGGCCTGCCGGGCGAGGGTGCGCAGGGTGTCGCGGACCGAGGCGTCGACGCCGTGCGCCGATGGGGCCTCGACGTCGCGGACGAAGGCGACGGCCTGGCCGAAGATCCCCGGCTGGACGGTGGTCTGGTTGCTGCCGATGCCGCGCAGTTCGTCGGGACGGTCGGCGCTCAGCACGATCATCGGCACGCCGGAGTGGTGCGCCTCGAGCACGGCGGGGTGCAGGTTCGCCACCGCGGTGCCCGACGTCGTCACCACCGCTGCGGGCCGGTGCGTCTCGACCGCGAGCCCGAGTGCGAAGAACCCGGCGGTCCGTTCGTCCAACCGCACGTGCACGGTCAACCCACCGGCGCGTTCCAGGGCGACCGCCGCGAGGGCGAGTGCCTGGGAACGCGACCCGGGGCTCACCACGACGTCGGTGACGCCGGCACGCACGAGTTCCTGCAGGAGGCCGAGCGCGGTGTCCGTCGCCGGGCTGCCCGAACCGACGGGGCCGTCAGCGATCGGTGCGGCCGTCGTCGTCGCGCTCGTGGAACTGGTCTTCGAGGTCTCGGAGGGTCGCGTCGTCCTGGTCCTTGTCCGTGAGGGTGGTGCCCGGCTCCGGCGTGGTGCCGAGGAAGTCCGGGTCGTCTTCCGGTCCACGGTAGCGGGCCGACGCACCGGGGTCGGCCGCCGGGGTGCGACCGAGCAGGAACCAGAGCACGCCACCGAGGACGGGCAGGATGATGACGAGCAGGAGCCACACGCCGCGACGCAGGGAACGGACACGCTGACGCGGCATCGTGCCGCAGTCGATGGCCGCGTACACCGTGAAGGCGACGGCGGCCACGGCGACGATCAACCACAAGCGGACCATGTGGTGAAGTCTAGGTCGCGACCCTGTGATGCCCCTGCCGGTCGGCCGTCCGTAGACTCACCGTGTGAAAGCGTGGCTCCTGTACACCCTGGCTCGGCTCGGCATCTTCGTGGTGGCACTCGTGCTCCTCCTGCTCCTGACGCCGATGCCGTGGTACTGGGCGACGATCGTGGCCGCCCTGGTGGGCCTGCTCATCTCGTACATCGCCCTGTCCGGACTGCGCACGCAGGTCGCCCTGAGCCTGGCGAACCGCCGCGGCACCCCGGAGCGCGACGCCGACTCGGACTTCGAGGACGACTTCGTGGACGCCGCCGACTCCGACGCCGCAGCCGCTCCCGTCGTCCGTCCGGTGTCCGACGCCGACCGGCACGGAACTCGCCGGGACACCGACGCCGACTGACCCCGGGAGCGGGGCCGTCCGGTCGAGCAGCCGGAACGGCTACGGCTGGACGGCCAGGGTGATCCCGAGCACCACGCCGAAGGCGAGCGAGGCGAACGACGACAGCTGCAGGGCCGTGATGAGCTCGCGGGGCTTCCGTGACGACACCCCGATCGCCAGTGCCGGCAGCGCCAGCAGCAGCGAGAAGTACGTGAAGCCCGCGCGGAAGTACAGCAGCACGAACCAGAGCAGCACGACGTACGGCAGCATCAGGAACAGGCCGTACAGGACGCGGGCCACCGGACGGCCGACGACCACGGCGAGCGTGCGCTTGCCCGCCAGCTGGTCCTCGTCGATGTCGCGGATGTTGTTCACCATCAGGACCGCGCAGGCGAAGAACCCGGCGGCCACCGCGGCTGCCCAGCCGCTGATCGTGACCTCGCGGATCTGCACGAACTGGGTACCGAGGACGGCGACCAGGCCGAAGAACACGAAGACGAAGACCTCGCCGAGGGCGTTGTACCCGTACGGCTTCTTGCCACCGGTGTAGAACCAGGCGGCGACGATGGCGGCGGCCCCCACGAGCAGCAGCCACCACAGCTGCGTGAGCAGCACGATGACCAGGCCGGCGACCGCGGCAAGGCCGAAGAACGTCAGGGCGACGGTGAGCACGGTCCGGGGCTTGGCCAGGCCGGCTCCGGTGAGTCGTGCCGGGCCGACGCGGTACTCGTCGGTGCCTCGGACCCCGTCCGAGTAGTCGTTGCTGTAGTTCACACCGATCTGCAGGAACAGCGCCACGGCCAGGGCGAGCAGCGCGACCGCGAGGTGGCCGTCCTTCGCCAGGTAGTCGCCGAAGTCGCCGGGCTCCCCGCTGTCGACGAACGCGACGGCGGTGCCGAGCACGACCGGGACGACACCGAGGGTCAGGGTGCGCAGGCGTGCGCCGCCGATCCAGTCGCGCGCGGTCGCCTTCCGCTTGGTGCGGGCGGGGGCAGCGGCCTTCGCCGGGTTGCCGGACCGGCCCTGCTTCTGCGTCGAGTTCTTCGTTCGTGCCACGAGCACCGATCTTATTGCCGATGCGGACGCCGGGCGGCTCGCGGTCCCGACGAGCGGCCGGCTTCGACGAGCGACTGCACGGCCCGGCGGTCGGGTTTGCCCGACGACAGCATCGGGATCCGGTCCAGCACGACGACGTCCGCCGGCCGGGCGGCACGCCCCAGGGTGGCTCCGACGTGGGTACGCACGGTGTCGAGGTCGAGCGGCTGCTCGGTGACGACGACCGGGACCTCGCCCCACTCCCCCGCCGAGCGCCGCACGACGACGGCGCTCTCCTGTCCGGGGAGTCCGCGGACGAGCCGTTCGACCGCACCGAGCTGGACCTTCTCGCCGCCGGAGATCACCACGTCGTCGAGGCGTCCGAGCACACGGACCACGCCGTCGGACAGGGTCGCGGTGTCCCCGGTCCGGTACCAGCGCAGCCCGTCCCGTTCGACGAAGGCCGACGCCGTGCGGGCGTCGTCGTCGAGGTACCCCTCGGCGAGCATCGGCCCGGCCAGGTGCAGCTCGCCGTCGACCAGCGCGGTGCGCACCGTGCCGAAGGGGACGCCGTCGTACACGCATCCACCGCTCGTCTCGCTCGCACCGTACGTCGTCACGACCCGGACCCCGGCGTCGAGCGCCCGCTGCCGGAGCGACGCCGGGGTGGCTTGCCCGCCGACGAGGACCGCGTCGAACCGGGCGAGCGCACGGGTGGCGTCCGGGTCGTCGAGGACACGGGCGACCTGCACCGGCACCAGCGAGGTGTAGCGACGGGGCGCGGCCGGACCGGTGACGAGCCGTTCGGCCGCCTCGGTGAACGCGGCGGCCGCGAAGTGCCCGGGTGGCACGACGACGGGTTCGGTGCCCGCGGTGATCGAGCGGGTCAGCACGTTGATGCCGGCGATGTAGTGCGTCGGCAGCGCGAGCACCCAGCGCCCGGGCCCACCGAGCGCCGCGTCCGCCGCGGCGGCACCGGCGAGGAGCGCCTCGGACGAGAGCGCCACGCGCTTGCCGGTGCCGGTGGACCCGCTCGTCTCGACCACCAGGGCGACCGCCTGACGGACCTCGCGCGGAGGCGGCGTCGGCAGCGCCGGAGCCCCCTCGGCGACGGGGAGCAGTGCGGGGCCGCCGGCGAGCGCTGCCTCCAGGGCGCGCAGCACGGCCGTCGGGTCCGACGTGCCGGTCGCGACCAGCGGACGGGGCATCAGTAGTGCCAGGGGAACGCGGTCCACTCGGGAGCGCGCTTCTCGAGGAACGAGTCACGCCCCTCGACCGCCTCGTCGGTGCCGTAGGCCAGCCGTGTCGCCTCGCCCGCGAACACCTGCTGTCCGACCATGCCGTCGTCCACGGCGTTGAACGCGTACTTGAGCATCCGGATCGCCGTCGGGGACTTGCCGAGCACGATCTCGCCCCAGCGGATCGCTTCACGCTCCAGGTCTGCGTGCGGGACCACGGCGTTCACCGCACCCATCTCGTACGCGCGCTGGGCGGAGTACTCCTGGGCGAGGAAGAAGACCTCGCGGGCGAACTTCTGCCCGATCTGCTTGGCGTAGTAGGCGCTGCCGTAGCCGCCGTCGAACGAGCCGACGTCGGCATCGGTCTGCTTGAACTTCCCGTGCTCGGCGCTCGCGATGGTGAGGTCGCAGATGGCGTGCAGGGAGTGCCCGCCGCCCGCAGCCCAGCCGGGGACGACGGCGATGACGACCTTGGGCATCATCCGGATGAGGCGCTGGACCTCGAGGATGTGCAGCCGCCCCATCGACGCCTGGGCGGCCGCGGGGTCGACGCCCTCCGGCGGTGCACCCTCGTCGCCGACGTACTGGTAGCCGCTCCACCCCCGGATGCGCTGGTCGCCGCCGGAGCAGAACGCCCACCCGCCGTCCTTCGGGCTCGGGCCGTTGCCGGTGAGCAGCACGACGCCGACACGGGGGTCCTGCCGCGCGTCGTCGAGGGCGCGGTAGAGCTCGTCGACCGTGCGCGGGCGGAAGGCGTTGCGGACCTCGGGACGGTCGAAGGCGACCCGGACGATGCCCTTGGAGACGTGCTTGTGGTACGTGATGTCGGTGAACTGCTCCGCGATCGGAGCGGTGGTCCAGACGTCGGGGTCGAACAGGTCGGAAACGGGAGCAGCCATGCTCCCAACGTACCGCCGGGCGTCTGGCGGGTCAGGCGCCCATGTCGGTCAGGATCTCCGGCGCGACGAACACCATGATCACGATGAGGATCACGGGGTTCGCGAAGAACGCCAGGACGACCCCGACGGCGCCGTACCAGCGTCCGAACGCGCCGACGGCGGCGACGAACCCGAGCACGGCGGCGATGAGTGTCAGGAACACGACGACGAAGCAGATCCCGAAGGCGAAGTTCGTGTCACCGCCCATGAACACGGCGAAGGCACTGGCGTCGACCGCGGCGGAGACGACGGCGAGGCCGAGGGCGATCTTGCCGACGACGGGGTTGCGGCGCTTCGTGGTACCCGTCTGCCGCACGTCGACGGTGTTGCGCTGCATGAGGCGGGCGAAGTCGTCGGAGTCGCGCCCGGGAGCCGCCGCGGATCGAGCTGCCGCTGCCGGGCGGGTCGCCGCCGAAGGTCGGGCTGCAGCTGCCGGACGAGCCGACGCTGCCGGGCGTGCAGGTCCGGCGCTCGACGGGTCGGACGGGCGCTGCGATGCGCGCTGCTGTGCTGCGCGCTGCCGCGGATCCACCGCCACCGAGCCTCCCTCGTTCCGGGTCGTTCCCCTCGCCGACCGAGGCCGACCGATGCATGCTAGTGCCCAGCCCTGGCGGTCCCCTCCGAGGAACCGGCAGGCCCCCTGGGTGCGGTGGGAGGATGGCGGACGTGCTCCCCGACCTCGCCGAACTCCTCGCCGACGCCCACGTGGTGGCCCTGCCCATGCGGGTACGGTTCCGCGGCATCACCACGCGCGAGGCGGTCGTGCTGCGCGGCCCCGTCGGCTGGACCGAGTTCTCGCCGTTCGTCGAGTACGACGACGCCGAGGCCGCCGCCTGGCTGCGGGCCACCGTCGACTTCGGGTGGACGGACCACGAACCGGCGGCCGACTCCGTGCCGGTCAACGCCACCGTCCCGGCGATCGCCGCCGACGACGTCGCCGACCTGCTCGCCCGGTACCCCGGCTGCACCACCGCCAAGGTCAAGGTCGCGGAGCCCGGCACGTCCGTCGACGACGACGTCGCCCGTGTCGCCGCAGTCCGCCGGGTGATGGGGGCCGAGGCTGCGGTCCGGGTCGACGCGAACGGGCTGTGGAGCGTCGAGCAGGCCGCCGTGGCACTGGGGCGGCTCGCACCGTTCGACCTGCAGTACGCGGAACAGCCCTGCGCCACGGTGTCCGAACTCGCCGAGCTCCGGTCGCGGATCGCCGGCCTCGGCGTCCGGGTCGCGGCGGACGAGAGCGTCCGGAAGGCGAGCGATCCCCTCGCCGTCGCCCGGGCCGGTGCCGCCGACGTCCTGGTCGTGAAGGCTCAGCCGCTCGGTGGGATCACCGCGGCCCGCGCCGTCATCGACGATGCCGGTTTGCCGTGCGTCGTGTCCAGTGCGCTGGACACCTCGGTGGGGCTGGGGATGGGGGCGTTCCTGGCGGCTGCGGCGATGACCCCGGGGTACGCCGCGGGGCTCGGGACGGCGGCGATGTTCGCCGGGGACGTCACGGCGGATCCCCTGCTGCCGGTCGGCGGTCGGGTGCCGGTGCGCCGGGTCGACGTCGCGACGGAGCTGGTGGACCGGTACGCCGCGTCGCCGGAGCGGACGGCGTGGTGGCGCGAGCGCCTGGCACGTGTGCACGCCCGGCTCGCCGCCGGGTAGCGCACCCGCCGCGTGCTCGCGAGACGCCGGCGTCTCCGCAGGACGCCGGCGTCGCCTTTCGACGCCGCCGAGTCGTCGAGACGCCGCCGAGATCAGCGGCGTCTCGCCGACGACGCGGTGTCCCACCGACACGACGGCGTCTTCCTGGCCGTGCACGCGACCGAACGACGGACGGGAGGCACGGTACCAGCTGGCACCGCGCCTCCCGTCCGGTCGTCGTCGCGACCAGGGCCGCGTCAGCGACCTACGTGCGTCACAGACCCGAGTAGCTGTGCAGGCCCTTGAAGAAGACGTTCACGACCGAGAAGTTGAACATCACCGCGGCGAAGCCGATGAGGGCCAGCCAGGACGACCGCGCACCGCGCCAGCCGCGGGTCGCACGGGCGTGGATGTAGCCCGCGTAGACGACCCAGATGATGAAGGTCCAGACCTCTTTCGTGTCCCAGCCCCAGTAGCGACCCCAGGCCCGCTCGGCCCAGACGGCACCGGCGATGAGCGTGAAGGTCCAGAGGACGAAGCCCACGAGCAGCACGCGGTAGGTCAGGACCTCGAGCCGGTCGGCGTCGGGCAGCGTCGCCATGAAGCGGAGCTTGCCGGAGGCCGTGCGGCCCTGGCGGTACGTCTGCACCAGCTGCGCCACCGCGAGCCCCGCCCCGAGCGCGAAGAACCCGGTGCCGGCGATCGCCACGAAGACGTGGATGACCAGCCAGTAGGACTGCAGGGCCGGCTGCAGCGGGACGACGGGGACCCAGTAGTTCACCGTCGCGATGCCGAGCAGGATGATCGTCAGTCCGGTGATGAAGACGCCGAGGAACTTCAGGTTCTGCCAGAACTGCACGAGCAGGAAGATCAGGGTGATCAGCGCCGTGCCGGTCAGCGAGAACTCGAACATGTTGCCCCACGGCACACGGTCGGCCGCGATGCCCCGGAGGACGACCGAGGCGACGTGCAGGACGAGCGCGAGGATCGTCATCGCCATGCCGACGCGTTCGAACTTCGTGCCGCGCCCGGTCGAGCCACCCGACGGCGGTGCGGCGACCTGTTCGAGCACGACGGTGCCGCCGCGGACGGTCGCGACCGTCTTCGCTCCGCGTGCCGACGCGGCGCCGGCCGCGTCGGCCGACCCGTCGTCGGCGCCCACGTTCTTCGCGGCGGCCGTGACGTCGCCGGAGCGTTTGGCCATGTCGAGGGCGAACGAGATGAACGCGACCACGTACACCGCCATCGCGGAGTACGTGAGCACGACCGAGTAGGTCGCGAGGTTCGTGGTCAAGTCGTTCACTGGGGCATCCTAACTCCGAGGTCCGACGTGTGGCGCTGTGCGATGTCCGCGACGGCCCGTTCGAGGTTGGGGTCCTCGCCACGGGCGAGCCCGGCGTACTCGAGGTCGTACTCGCCGCCCTGCGTGTCCTCGTGCGGGACGACCTTCACCCAGACGCGGCGGCGCGGGACGAACAGCGAGGTGAGCAGGCCGAGGGTGGAGAGCAGGGCGAACCCGGCCACCCAGATCTGCGACGGGTCGTGGTGGACGTCGAGGGAGACGTACCGCTTGACGCCGTCGAAGGTGATCGACCCGGCACCGTCCGGGAGCTTCTTCGTCTGGCCGGGCTCGAGCGCGATGCTCGCCGTGTCCGACTGCCGACCGGCGATCTGGTCGAGTCCCTTGGTGTCGAGCGTGTACACACTCTGCGGCACACCGCTGTCGAGCCCGAGGTCACCCGTGTAGACCTGCAGCGTCAGCAGCGGGTTCTGGGTGTCCGGGTAGGCACTCGAGTACGCGCCGCTCGCGAGCTTCGATGCCGTCGGGTAGAAGAACCCCACCATGCCGAGCTGGTCCGGCTTCGCGTCCGGCACCTTGATGACCCCGGTGGAGGTGTAGTTCGCGTCCTCCGGCAGGAACGGCACGACGTCCTGGAACGCCACGTTGCCGTCGCCGTCGCGCACCGTGACCTGCATCGCGTAGCCGTTGCCGAGCAGGTACACGTTCGTGCCCCCGACGTGCAGCGGGTCGTTCACACCGAGGCGGCTGGTCTTCGGCTCGCCGCCCTTCTCGGTGCTCGTGACGGTGGCCGAGTAGTCGAGCGCCTGCCCGAGGGCGTCGAGGTTGCGCTCCTCGTACTTCGTCACGAACTTGTCGAGCCGGAGGTTGTAGCCCTTCAGGTCGGTCTGCTGGAACCAGCGACCGGGGTTGAACGAGTCGTACGAGCCGAGCACGTTCGAGAACGTCTGGCCCTCGACCAGCAGGCGCTGGCCGGTGAAGCCGAAGCCACCACCGACACCGACCGCCAGGAGCACCCCGACGAGGGCGGCGTGGAACACCAGGTTGCCGGTCTCGCGCAGGTAGCCGCGCTCCGCGCTCACCGAGTCGCCGAACCGCTCGACGCGGTACCCGGAGCGCTTCAGGATCGCCATCGCGCGCGTCACCGCGTGCTCGGCGGACGGGAGGCCGGTGGTCGCGTCGATCCCGGTCGTGCCGTCGATCATCGCGTCCCGCTGCACGGCCACGGTGCGGAACCCCGCCAGTCGCGTCAGGCGCGCGGGGGTCCGCGGCGGACGGGTCCGCAGTGCCTGCCAGTGGTGCTTCGTGCGCGGCACGATGCAGCCGATGAGCGAGACGAAGAGCAGCAGGTAGATCGCCGAGAACCACACCGACGTGTAGGTGTCGAAGACCTGGAGCTTGTCGAGGACCGGGTAGAGCTGCGGGTGGTCCGCCTTGTACTGCACGACGCCGTTCGGGTCGGCCGTGCGCTGCGGGACGAGCGAGCCCGGGATCGCCGCGAGGGCGAGCAGCATGAGCAGGAACAGCGCCGTGCGCATGCTCGTCAGCTGTCGCCAGAAGAACCGGAGGTACCCGACGAAGCCCAGCTTCGGCTGGTTGACGCCGCCGTCGGTGGGGCCGGAGCCGTCGACGTGGTCGGACGGTCGCTGCGGGTCCGAGGCGGTGTCGGCCCCGTCACCTGCACCCGTCGGGACGTGCTCGTTCAGGTCAGACCGCGGGGACATAGCTCTGGATCACCGCCCCGACGCTCGACATGACGGCCGACCAGATACCGGTGACCATGAGCAGACCGATGACGATCAGGATCGCTCCTCCGATGATGTTGACGGTGCGCATGTGACGCTTCACCGCCGCGATGGCCCCCGTGGCCCAGCCGGCGCCGAGGGCGACGAGGACGAACGGGATGCCGAGCCCGAGGCAGTACGCCACGCCGAGCCACATGCCCTGCCAGGCACTGCCCGACTGCACGCTGAGCAGGTTGATGGCCGCCAGGGTCGGGCCGAGGCACGGGGTCCAGCCGAGGCCGAACACGATGCCGAGCAGGGGGGCACCGAGGAGCCCCGTGGCCGGGGTCCAGCCGGGCTTGATGGTGCGCTGCAGGAACGTGAACCGCCCGACGAACACCAGGCCCATCGCGATGACGACGACCCCGAGGACCTGCGTGATCAGGTCGCGCCAGCGGACGAGCCAGAACCCCAGCGCCCCGAACACCGTCGTGTACGCCACGAACACCGCGGTGAACCCGGCGATGAACAGCAGCACACCGAGCACCACACGACCCCGACGCTGCCCGCCCTCGGCGACACCGCCGACGTACCCGAGGTACCCCGGCACGAGCGGCAGCACGCACGGAGACAGGAACGACACGAGCCCGGCGAGCGCCGCCACGGGCAGCGCCACGGCCATCTGGCCGCTCAGGATCGCGTCGGCGAAGGGGTTGGATGCCACGGGTCAGGAGGCCTTGCCGGCGTCGAGCTCGTCGCTGACCAGGGTCTTCAGGATGCTCGTGCCGTCGATCGCGCCGAGGACCCGGGCGGCCACGCGGCCCTTGGTGTCGAGGACGATCGTCGCGGGCACCGCGTTGGGCGCGATCTGACCGGACATGGCCAGCTGCATCGTGCCCGTGCGCTGGTCGAGGACGGTCGGGTACTGCACGTCGAAGGTGCGCTCGAAGGCTGCCGCGGTCGCTGCTTCGTCCCGCACGTTGACACCGATGAACGCGACGTCGTCCGCGTCGGCGTAGTCGTCGTGCACCTGGTTGAGGTACTTCGCCTCGGCACGGCACGGCGGGCAGCTGGCGTACCAGAAGTTCAGGACGACGACCTTGCCGCGGAGGTCCTTCGACGAGACGGTGTCGCCGTTCGAGTCCTCGGCCCGGAAGGTGACCGGGTCGGTGCGGTCCTTCGCGGAGACCTCGGTCACGGCGCCGTCACCGGAGATGTAGTTCTGGGTCGTGCCGTTGCCGTACTGCTTGGCGAGGCCGCCGCTGTCCGACGAGCAGCCGGACAGCGCGAGTGCCGCGACCACTGCCGTCGCTGCCAGGACCGCGAACCGCTTGCTGATGACGCGCACACTGCTCGTGCTGTTCACACTGCTCCTTCGTCGACGGCGGTCGCGCGCAGTTCCTGCGCGGGGTCCGCGTACCCGACCTCCGTGAACCGACCGGTCGACGTGGCGGGCACACGTTCGACGGTGGTGATGCTCGACAGGTCGCAGCGACGCTTGCGCGGGTCGTGCCACAGGGGCTCCCCCGCGAGCTTGCGGTGGACCATCCAGATCGGCAGCTGGTGGCTGACCAGGACGACGTCGCCCTCGTCCACGCTCTCCCACGCCGTGGCCATCGCGGCCAGCATGCGGTTCGCGATCGACTCGTACGCCTCACCCCAGCTGGGACGCAGCGGGTTCGCGATCCACGGCCACTCAGCCGGGCGGCCGAGCGAGCGCTTCGTGAACCCGGGGGGCTGCCCCTCGTAGCGGTTGGTCGGTTCGATCAGGCGCTCGTCGAGCGTCACGTCCAGCCCGTAGGCGGCCGACCAGGGCGCTGCCGACTCCTGCGTGCGCTGCAGCGGGGAGGCGACGATCCGACGCACGTCGACGCCGGCGTCCTTCCAGGCGGTGGCGGAGGCCTGTGCCATCCGCGTGCCGAGTCCACTCAACCCGAAGCCCGGGAGCCGGCCGTAGAGGACGCGGCCCGGGTTGTGCACTTCTCCGTGCCGGACGAGGTGGAGTCGGGTCGCGGGCATGGGTTCCAGTGTAGGTCGCCCTGCGGTCCCCACCGCCCCCTCAGGGGATTCACCGGATGCGGAAGCGCTCAGCCGCCGAGCTCGCCGGACAGCCGCCCGTGCAGCGCGATCGACCCCGTGTCGAGGTTCACGACCTCGACCGTCGACCCGTGCTTGGCGAACCGCTGCTCGACCCCGTCGAGCGCCGCGACCGTGGATGCGTCGAACACGTGGGCGTCCGACATGTCGATGATCACGTGCTCCGGGTCCTCGGCGTAGGAGAACCGTGTGACGAGGTCGTTCGACGAGGCGAAGAACAGTGCGCCGCGGACCCGGTACCGCACGGTGCGGTCGTCGACCGGCTCGCGGACGACCGTCACCACGTGCGCCACCCGCCGGGCGAAGACGAGGGCCGCCACGACCACGCCGACGAGCACCCCGGTGGCGAGGTTCTCGGTCACGACGACCACTACGACGGTGATGAGCATGACGGCGGTCTCGCCGAAGGGCATCCGTCGCAGGGTGCGCGGTCGGATGCTGTGCCAGTCGAAGGTCGCGACGCAGACCATGAGCATGACCGCCGTCAGTGCGGCCATCGGGATCTGGGCCACGAGGTCGTGGAGCACGATCGTCAGGACGAGCACCGAGACGCCGGCCGCGAAGGTCGAGATGCGGGTCCGGGCGCCAGCCGTCTTCACGTTGATCACGGTCTGGCCGATCATCGCGCAGCCACCGGTCCCGCCGAAGAACGCGGACGCGATGTTCGCGACGCCCTGGCCCCACGACTCGCGCCACTTGCTCGAGCCCGTCTCCGTGATGGAGTCGACGAGCTGCGCGGTGAGCAGGGTCTCGATCAGGCCGACGATCGCGACGCCGAACGCGTACGGCGCGATGATCTGCAACGTCTCGAAGGTGAACGGCGTCGCGATGCCGTTGAAGCCCGGGAGCGCCGTCGGCAGTTCGCCCTCGTCGCCCACCGTCGGCACGGCGACGCTGAACACCATCGTGATGCCGGTGATGACGACCACCGCGATGAGCGGCGCGGGGATCGCCTTCGTCAGGAACGGGAAGCCGACGATGATCGCGATGCCGAGCGCCGTCAGCGGCCAGACGATGAACGGCACGTCATCCCCGAGCAGGTTCGGCAGCTGGGCGGTGAAGATCAGGATGGCCAGAGCGTTCACGAACGCGACGTTGACACTGCGCGGGATGAACCGCATCAGCCGTGCCACCCCGAGGAACCCGAGCACGAGCTGGAACACACCCCCCAGCACGATCGCGGGCACCAGGTACTCGATGCCGTGTTCCCGGACGAGCGGCGCGATGACGAGCGCCACCGAGCCGGCGGCGGCGGAGACCATCGCCGGGCGACCGCCGACGATCGAGATCACGATCGCGATGATGACGCTCGAGAACAGGCCGACCGCGGGGTCCACCCCGGCGACGACGGAGAACGAGATCGCCTCGGGGATCAGGGCAAGCGCGGTGACGATGCCGGCCAGGACCTCCCGGGTGAGCATGCGGGGCGAGCGGAGGGCGGCGAGGACGCTCGGGGCCGTCGGCGCGTGTGTGATCACGGACATCGGTCGGAACTCTACCCTCACGTGAGGGTAGAGTCGTACACCGTGAGCACCAGCGACGTCCCCGACACGATGCACATCGGCGAGCTCGCCGACCGCGCCGACATGTCCCTGCGCACGATCCGGCACTACGACGAGGTCGGACTGCTCGTGCCGAGTGGCCGCACCACCGGGGGGTTCCGGGTCTACACGGCGCAGGACCTCGAACGGCTGCTCGTGATCCGCCGGATGAAGCCACTCGGGTTCACGCTCGACGAGATGGCCGAGCTGCTCCGCGTGGTCGACGCCCTCGCAGCGAAGGACCCCGAGGACGAACCCGCGCTGGCGGCGCGCCTCGACGCGTACCTCGACGACGCACGTGCCCGGCACGCGAAGCTCGTCGAGCGGGCCGGCATGGCCGAGGAGTTCATCGGCACGCTCGGGTCACTCCGCGCTTCGCTCCCCTGACGTGGCGACGTCCTCGGCGAGCACCCTGGCGCGCATGCGCTGCCGCTCGAGTTCGAGCTTGAGCTCCCCCTCCTCGACGTGGAGCTGCCAGTCGATCGCCCCACGTTGCGCCCAGTCCCACATGCTCTCGCCAGGCGCAGGACCGATGTACGGCCGCTCCGCGGGAACCGTGTCCTCCTTCCGAACCAGCTCTCGCCAGGCACGGCGCAGACGAGTCGTCATCACGGTCTCCTCTTCTCGATGAACAGTTCCGCAAGCACCCTTGCAGCGGGTTCTTCTCCGGCAGGCACTTTCTGCATGTCGTACATCGCCTGTGCCAGGTTCCGGCCGATCTCGCGGCGCCCGACCTCGGCCGCGGTGATCAGGTCGAACACCACGGTCAACCGCGCCCAGTAGCGGTCCCGTTGTTCCCGCGCGACATCCCGCCGCCACCGGATGACCGCCCACAGCCCACCGACGAACGCCACGAGCAGCGTGAACGCCGTCGTGCCCAGCGCCGCCACCACCGTCGCGACCGCCGCAGGCGGCCAGGTCGCGAGCCCCCCCCGTCCCCTGTCTCTTATACACATCT